>JAPULR010000003.1 GCA_027294635.1 Chloroflexota bacterium
GGATGATAGTCCCTTCTAGAGTCCCAGTAGCTCAGTTGGACAGAGCGGCTGCCTTCTAAGCAGCGGGTCACGGGTTCGAATCCTGTCTGGGACGCCATTAGGCACAATATCCCTAATAATTGCCATAATTCCATCCGCAAAACCGAATAATGACCCTAACTCAGTGGCTGCCTTCCAATTCCTGCTGGAGAAGGACGCGTTATTCAGCCCCAAGACTCGACGATGGTATGAACAATCCCTGGCAGACTTTTATAACTTCGCCGACTGGGCTATGGCCCTGGGCGGTAAAGAGGTACCACCCCAAGAGATCACCAAGCCCTTAGTCCCAGGGTGGATCGAGTCGATGAAGTCTCGTATGGCTGATGTGTCCGTGAACACCAAGTTCCGGGCTCTAAGGGCATATCTCGGCCCGGCCGTCACTGGCATCCGGCCGAGGTCGGCTATTGCGATAGGAACCGTTTAATGTGCTCTGATAGCTCCGGGGTCCTCAGGTATCCGTAGGACTTGTGGGACTTGCTTTCGCCCCTTGAGGTGACATAATCGTTGAGAACCAGATCGTCTTCCACTTGAATGCCAAGATCGTTGCGACCAAAGTCATCCCTGAGGTGAGCATCAACCGCCACCGGGTCCCTGCGATCTGCATAGTTCACCCACTTTTCTGTAACCACAGTTGGTGTGCGTACAGGGACGCTGGCATAGCTGCGCTCTGTGTAAATATTTGCCTTAACGAGCGATAAGCCAAGGGGCGATCCAACGGTAAGGAAATGGTGGACCACAAAGCTCCTGTCTAGCTGCCCCAAATTCCGCAGCACATCATAGCTGATAATCGACCCCATAGAGTGGGCAATGAGCATTATACGCTCTCCCTTTAGGGGTCGGAGGATGCTCATCAATTCGTCCATAAGGACCTGCCGGGCTTGGCGCTTTTGTCCATCGCGATCTTTGATCTTACGATCTTTGTCGTAGTAGTAGGCCAGATCCCTGACCTTCTGCTCCAACAGCCAGTCTCCAACCGCATCCAGGCGAACGTGCTTCCTGATACTATCCAACACTGCTCCTCCACGCGAGGTCACCGCCTCGCGGACGGCATCCACCCAACCTTCATTGTACTCCCTCAGGGCCCCTGGCGCTGCCTTGATGTACGGCTGCTCGTTGTACAGGGCATCGTAATCGAAATCGGCGTCTTGATGCTGAGGATACTTGTAGAGGAGGTTAGCCCAATAGACCATGATGAATTGGGAATCGGCATTCTGGATACCACAGGTCTTTAGCAGGCCCTCTCTTATTGCCGCCTCCCACCACTCTGATATCTTTGATTTTTCCGGCTTGTTCGATAGCCCATGGATTCCAATAATGATATTAGCCATAGTGTTCCCTCCACTGCACGGGCCTTTTCTACTGGATATTGGCCTCGGCCCGAAACCGCCATAGGTGCCTCTCGATCCTCATGGGTGATTCTACCAAGATTCTCCCCGTGCTATTAGACCGAGTCTCAAACAAATGGTATGCCTGACTCCCGCATCTTCTGTCAACTGTAATAGTGCCCTTAACACCAGGCACAGGCCAGGTAACATCCTCTGGTTCGACAAGCCTGTCCTGAGTTTGCCGAAGGGCACACAATCCCGATAATCCCGATTTATCCCGCAGATACCGTTATCGGTACAGACGGGATATCGGGAATAACGGGACCCCGAGCAATCTCGAGGACTCTGTACAGGAACAGTACACGAATATAGACACCCGCTGTATTCAAGTACATTAACAAAGCCGACACTAGCAGGCCGACGAACATTGAGATGTCTCGGCTGGGATCAGCTGAAGGATAGCAGAACCAGACTTAGACGACTTGAGCGGCTTGAAGCGGGACCGGATTTCTGATGACGTGCAGAAACTGCCCACCTGACCATTCGTTCTTGGCTATGCACTGTGCGACGCGGTCGAGGGGGATATAGACCGCTCTTGTTAGCATTGTTCCAGGCCCCATGAGATCAAAGTCTGTATGGTGAAAAAAGACGACTCAAAGCAGGTATTGGACACAGCATTCTATATTATTCGCGAATACGTGGCCAAATACCCTCCAGAAACTCAATCACTCCACGAAGGTATATGATTCCCCCCATTATTACGACACCCAAGATGACCCAGTCATCATCAAGTAGTGTCCCGATAGTCCACCCCACTAGTACCACAACCAGTGCAAAGGCAAAATACCATAGGGCCCAGATCAGGGTTGGTTCATCTTTATATTCCATAGTAGGCACGAGTAGGCACGATCACAAACCAAAGGATGGCAGAGGCCTAATTATATTGCAAGCGGGACACTGGTTTGTGCCTCTTATGTCCACATTTGATGGGGAATAGGCTAAAATGACCGTTTTAGCTGCTGGCTACTTTCACCGGCGTGCAAAGGACTAGAAAGAGGTGACGGCTCCACCGAACTGCGCAACATTAGTTTGGAATTGATCAGATATTAGACACGGACCCATCCACTACCCGATGTCAGCGATGCTGTCTGAGAAAGCGGGTTTTGTGGCTAGACCCGATGATCGAAGACCCTGCGGTGTTGAAACGAGTCCTGGCGCCGTCTTTGCCAGAGCCGTATAGCCGTAGCTTGGTCAGGGCATTGCCAGCGCAGTCTTAATTCTCTGACAGTGGCTTCTTACAAGTTAGCTTGTTCGGCGTTGGGCTAGCTCCACATATTGCACATGACCCTTAGCGCACGGGGAAAGGAAAGTCAACGGTAATTTGGCGGATAAGATATCTGGTCAGCTCAAGGAAGAAGTACGTATCGTTTTTGGAAAGGGGAGAGTCGCCCCGGTCGCGATAGATAACTTTGAAGCTACTTGCTGCTGGGCTATCAGCCAGCAGTACAACGTCTGGCCATTCAAGGTCAACTTCCTTTAATGTTGGACCTGAAGATTTCATCAGACGAGGCTCGTATCCGTTCGCCTTTAGAATGCGTACTGTCGAGGACCCTCTTTTTAGGTCCCTGTCTATGACCATTACTTTGGCCATACTTCCTCCTTATCTCTAGGGTTACAGAAAGAAGTATAGTCATGCCTGGCATATAAACCGGTAAACAAGCAACAAATCATGGTCAAGATTTGGTAGCGCCCGCATTGCATGACCTGTCCAGTTGGCTAGTTTACGGTCCTTGAATTTATTTACCCAACCTAGATCGGTTCCCTATTTGCTATGGAATAGCGGCAAGTGGCGTATAGAGAAACGGATATAAAAAGGGGCCACAACAGGTGGCCCCTGATTTCTTTCGCCTACTGAGGTTTATTGGACTCTATCGCTCCTATCCTAGATCGACACTGCCCCGGTCCCCGCAATGGTGCTGTGACAAAACCTGGCGACGTTTATATTTAGGCACTTTACATAGCGATTAGGCCATCCGTTTTGAATCACTTGCGTTTGAACTACCGTTCAACGATACCTCAAAACAACCTTGACAGCAGCTACACCCTCTAATACCATCGGGCTGAGCGCCTTGGTAAATGAGGCCGTTCGAGTTCACTATCGACAGATGAGGGAGTACCCATGGGATACAACATTATTTCAGGTGACAGCCATATTGATCTAAGGTTCATGCCCGAGGACCTGTTCGAATCCAGCGTTAGGGCCGATATGAAAGACAAGATGCCAAGGGTGGTGGAGACCTCCTCCGGCCGCCGCTGGATGGCCACCGGGACTGACCTGGGTGTGGTGGGCCAGAACGTTGACCAGAGTACCTTCAGCACCGAGATGGGCACTCGTTGGAATGCCATGATAGCCGCCGGGTTCTATGATGAGCCGGAGAAGGGGTATCATCCCACCACCCCGGAGCTGCGCATAAAGGACCAGGACAAAGATGGAGTAGATGCGGAGGTCATATACGGACTGCTGAGGATCTCTGCCCTACTTAATGACAACGAGCAGATCGTCGAGATTTTTCGTATTTACAACGACTGGCTGGCGGATTTTTGCAAGACCAATCCCGACCGGTTCGCTGGGCTGGCCTGTATCCCTAACCACGACCCCAAAGCCGCGGCGAATGAGCTGCGCCGCGCCGCAAAGATAGGCTTGCACGGCGGCGACTTTGGAGTCACGGGTGCGGTAAAGCCCATATATCATCGTGACTGGGATGTGCTGTGGGAGGCTTCCCATGATACCGGCCTTTCCATCTCTTTCCACACCACGGGCTTACTTCCCAGGGCTATAGAAAAATCAGAGGCGCCAGCGTATGACGAGGTGTTCCACAACATCCGCACCACCATGTTTCAGCTCCAGGGAGCGGAGTTTGTTACCAGCGCCATCTTCTCCGGAGCCTGCGAGCGCTACCCCAACTTTAAGTTTGTGCTGGGCGAATGCGGCGTAAGCTGGCTGCCATACGTTATCGATAGGATGGACCACGAGGGCGAAGGTCAGACAGGCCTTTCAATGAAACCCAGCGAGTATTGGAACCGGCAAGGGTTCTCCACTTTCCAAAAGGAGAACGTAGCCGGACAGCTTATCCACCTGGTGGGCGAAGACAGCGTCATCTGGGGGTCGGACTACCCTCACCAGGATGGGGTGTGGCCGGACTCCCTCCAGGTCATTGAAGACAATCTGAAGGATTTGAAGAACCCCCAGGCCAAGCAGAAGGTTATACGCGATAACGCCGCCAAGCTGTATGGCTTCAAACTTTAAACCTCCTACTAGCCTGTAATTAAACTAGTAGCCTGGTTTTTCCTAAAGGCGGCAGGATTATCGCTACGTCGCCTCCACTATAGGTTGGGCAAGAATCCATAGGCTCACCATCCCGATAACGGGACCATTAGTACCAGCATCGGATACTGGCTCCTTAAGGCAACCTGCCTTCCTCTCAACGTGCGAAGAGCTATGGTGTGGGCCAGGTACACGGAGACGATGTGTCCCACTACGATGGCGGCGTGATAAACATCAAACGTTAAGCCAAGAAAGCTCAGTTATCGGCTTTATCCTCATTCGAGCCGATGATGACCACCGCAACCACCTCTAATGGAGTTACGCCGGTATTCTCTACCCGGTGAGATGCCCCAGGAAGGATGACGGCGGATTCGCCTCGGCCTAAGACCTGCACAGTTCGGCCTGTAGTAATATTGGCTGTGCCCTTGACGACCACCCACTGCTCCTTGCCTATGGTGTTATGCAGGGATATGGTACACCCCGGGTTAATGGTAATGTGCTTTACCTGAAAGCCAGGCCCGTCTTCCATCACCCGGTAGCTGCCCCAGGGTTGCAGGACCTTTCGAGGGCTTCCTTGCTCCGGTCGTTGATCCGTCTTAAGCCTGTCTACAATCTCCCTCACTTCTTGTACTCGATCCCTGTGCGCCACTAGCACCGCGTCTTCGGTCTCCACCACCACTACATCCTCCAGACCCACGGCGGCAAGAAGGCGATGGTGTGCCAGCAGTAGCGATCTCTCCACCGACTCCAGATACACATCGCCCTGTACCACGTTGCCGTGTGCATCGCGGTCACCTTGCTCCCACACCTCAGACCAGGACCCCAGGTCCGACCACCCGGCGTCAAGGGGCACCACGGCGCCCCTTGTTGCCGACTCGCCCGCGATCTTTTCCATAACGGCGTAGTCTATGGACTCGCTGGGACAGGCGGTGAACAGCGCGGAATCGGGTCGTAGAAAAGGGGTATCTCTTTGGGCATTGTCGTAGGCACTGATACAGGCCCTGGCTATGTCTGGTCTGCGGCGCTCCAACTCTTTCAGCCAGACCGATGAACGCATGAGAAAAATGCCGCTGTTCCAGAGGTAGTCACCGGACTCAAGGTAAGCCCTCGCCGTGGATAGGTCTGGTTTCTCAACGAAGGCCCTGAGCTCACGAGGTGTATGACCCTGCGCATTATCGGAGGTGCTTTGCGCGCCCTCAATGGGCTTGCCCTTTTGGATATAGCCGTAGCCCGTATGGGGTAAGTGAGGAACAATGCCAAAGGTGACCAGGTAGCCCCTTTCAGCCAGGCCCGCGCCCACCCCCACGGCGGCCTGAAAACCCTGAACGTCCTTGATGACATGGTCGGCTGGCATCACCAGCATAACCGGGTCCGACGACTGGTCGGCGGTGAAGTCCTTTAGGAAAAGGGCTGCCAGGGTGAGGGCCGGAGCGGTGTTGCGCCCTTCCGGCTCAAGGATAATGGACAGTACCTTTTTCTCGATCTCATTGGACTGTCCCGATGCCAGGAACCCGTGGGCCTCATTGCAAACGATGAGTGGGTCCGCCACCGTCATTCCGTCCAACCGGGAGAGGGTTTCCTGAAGTAAGGTGCGCTCACTAAGCAAAGGGAGAAACTGCTTGGGGAGGCGCTGGCGGGAGAGGGGCCAGAGGCGGGTCCCGGAACCGCCCGCCAGGATCACGGGGTGTAGGACCATCTACGTCTCCATAAACGGTGGGCTAATGGCATCGGTGTTCTGACAAGGGGGAAAAACGAATTTGAGTAAGCAATCCTTTGGTCCTGGTTCAGGGGCCTTATGCGCCAGCTTAGGCCTTACGCAACTCGATTATAGGAAAGGTATCATAGCTGGTCAACCACACCTGAAGGGGGCGCGGCATCAGTGGGGCCACCTTGTAAAAACCCCCGGAATTCAATAAAGTGTTGGCCTAGAAAGGGCTTTGAGGCTCCTCGGTAAACCATGCCTGGAGGAGACACGATAAATGGACAGCTATAGCAAGATTATCTCGTCTAACTCACATGTGGTGGAGCCGCCAAACCGCTGGGAAGACGGGATAAACCCCAAGTTTGGCTCACGAGTCCCCCAGATGAGAAAGACAAGATCGTGGGCGGCAACGCCGCCCGGGTATACGAGTTTTTAGGAAGGTGTGTGCATCCATTTTGGCGTTGTACTCTACCCTATGTCGCCCTGAATCCTCCCGACCTGTCCCGATAATCCCGATATCGGGAATAACGGGACCTGTCTGGATATCGGGACTTCCTTCAGCATGACAGGCAATGCTGCGGTTAGCCGACAAAAGCTGGGTTTAGACCCACAGCTCAGAGGGATTTAAATGTGCGGACGGTACACCCTTGAGACAGACCTTGATGCTCTACAGCTACGATTCAACTTCACGGCGGAAGGCATTTCCCGTCCTCCTCAGTACAACATTGCCCCTACCCAGGGGGTGCTGGCCGTAGTCAGTCCGGACGGTGAAACCCACGGTGAGATGCTTCGCTGGGGGCTGATACCCTCCTGGGCCAAGAACCCCTCGGTGGGTCATCGTATGATCAACGCCAGGGCAGAGACTGTGGCCGAGAAGCCGGGCTTCCGCCGCGCTCTCCTCAAGCAGCGCTGTCTTATCCTCGCCGACGGTTTCTACGAATGGAGGCGCGAGGGAAAGAATCGCGTTCCCTTTCGTTTCATCCTCAAAGACGGAGAGCCCTTTGCCTTTGCCGGTCTTTGGGAGCTGTGGAAGTCTCCCTCTGGGGAGTGGATAAAGTCCTGTGCCATTGTCACCACCTCGGCAAACGGCCTGGTGGCGCCCATTCATAATCGCATGCCGGTCATCCTGCCCCAGGAGGCAGAGTCCCTTTGGCTGGACCACAGCGTCACCGATCCCGGAGTGCCAACGTCGCTGTTTGCTCCGTACCCATCTCGGCTGATGAACGTTTACCAGGTTTCTACTATGGTGAACTCTCCTAAGCATAACGACCCTACCTGCATCGAACCCGCTCCTGAGTCCATTGGCCTGTTTTAGGATTCAAAGTCTTGCTCGTCTCTATCGCTGCAAAAGCGATCTGCCGGGAAGCCTATTGCTCCTTTGCAGAGAAGGGATTACGGGAAAGTAGTTAGCGCTCCTAATCCCCTAAATATTTCGTTGGAGGTGACCTTTGGTTAGTTCCAAGTTATCGGGAAAAGTGCAGACGGTGCTGGGTCCCATTGGGCCTGACGACCTGGGAGTCACCATGACCCATGAGCATCTGATGATTGACTTCCGTTGCGTCTTTCTGGAGCCCCAGGAGGCCAGCAAGAAGGGACTGGCCTACGCTCCTATCTCCATGGAAAATCTAGGGTGGATTCGCTACAACTGGAGGAGCAACCTGGACAACCTTACTCTCTTCGACGAGGAGACGGCCATCACCGAGGCGAGTCGGTATGTCCGCGCCGGCGGAAGGGCCATGGTGGACGCCACCAGCATCGGCATCGGAAGGGACCCGGTAGCCTTGGCTCGCATCGCCAGGGCCACCGGCCTTCACGTCGTTATGGGGGCCAGCTACTACGTAGGCTCCACCCACCCGCCGGACATGGACCAGCGGACGGTAGAGCAGTTGGCCGATGAGGTGGTGCGAGACATTACCGAGGGTGTGGACGATACGGGAATCAGATCGGGAATCATCGGCGAAATTGGCTGCTCCTGGCCCTGGACAGATAATGAGCGTAAGGCTGTACGAGCCGGGGGAATAGCCCAGCAACACACCGGAGCTCCGCTGCTAATACACCCGGGGCGCCACGAAGCGGCCCCAATGGAGATAATCGCTGAGCTGAGGAAGACGGGAGCTGACATTAGCCGGACCATTATTTGCCACATCGAGCGCACCATCTATGACTGGAACAAGCTGGTGGAGGTTGCAGGCGCGGGATGCTACCTGGAGTATGACCTCTTTGGCCACGAAAGCTCCCACTACCCCTTCGCTCCTACGGATATGCCCAGCGACGCTCAGCGCATGGACCAGATAGCCTGGCTCATCGGCCAGGGCTTTGTTGAGAACATACTCCTGGCCCACGACGTCTGCACCAAGCATCGTTTGGCCCGCTACGGCGGCCACGGCTTTGACCACATTCTAAACAACATCGTGCCAAGGTTACGGCAGCGGGGCGTCACTGAAGAGCAGGTCCACACCATGCTGGTAGAGAATCCCAAGCGAGTTCTCACGTTTAAGTAGCTTGGCCTTTTAATCCCTTGTTAGACCATTGATTCTAAGGAGACATTTGCCCAGATGGATAAATTAGCGTCCGCCACATACCCCATCAATGAGCTAATAGCTCGGCGTTGGAGCCCCAGGGCCTTCGATCTGAAACGACGGGTGGATAGGACCACCCTTGGGACGCTGTTTGAGGCCGCCAGGTGGGCGCCGTCCGCCGGTAATATGCAGCCGTGGCGGTTCATTGTGGGGGTCAACTTCGACAGGACCCATAAGGCGGTCCTTGAGACCCTGGCGGATGGAAACCAGCGGTGGTGCATGAACGCTCCGGTGCTGTTCATTGCCGTGTCCGCCCTTAACTTTCCAGACGAAGATAAGCCCAACGGCCACGCCCTTCATGACCTGGGTCTAGCGCTGGAAAACATATTCCTCCAGGCGGTGGACCTGGGCCTGTATTGTCACTTGATGGCTGGTTTCGACCCGGAAAAGGTACGCCAAAGCTTTGGCGTTCCCGAAGGCTACCAGCCGATGACCGCCGGAGCCGTGGGCTACCCCGGTAATATAAACGACCTGTCAGAAAGTCTGCGTGAGCGGGAGCTACAACCCAGGAAACGAAGGCCCCTTAAGGAGCTGGTGTTCACCGGCTCCTGGGAGAATCCCCTGGACATCTAGAATACCCATTCACCGCCAATAGAGGCCGCACATTAAACCAGGACCGGCTCTTTGGCGCCAAGCTTCTGATGTAAGAAGGCCTTGACCACGTGTATCGGGACCGCAATGCCAATGTTTGGACCGGTGACCATTGTATTGATGCCCACCACATGGCCGTAGACATCAATCAACGGCCCTCCTGAGTTGCCGGGTCTCAGGGGTAAGTTGACCTCAAGCCACTCCTTCTTTGACCTCGAATCGGACTGTCCGCCGGACCCCAGGCCTATTATCACCCCCGCCGTTGTCGCCCCGGAGACCCCCCAGGGATGACCCAGGGCCAGGACCAGGTGTCCGGGCCTCAGGTTACGGGATTCCCCAAACTTAGCTGCTGGCAGATCGTTGGCCTCCACATAAAGGGCGGCCAAATCAAGGTCGGAGTCCTCTGCCAGGACCTTTGCGCTAAGCTCGCGTCCGTCTGCCAGGGTGACCTCCACCGCCGCGTTTCCGATAACGTGGGCGTTGGTGATAATCAACCCCTCGGGGTGACATAGGATGCCGGAGCCGTGGCCGCGCCTTACCGATCGGACCTGCACCAGGCTCCGCCCGGCTTCCTCAACCACGGAAGCGATCTCGGAATTAAGCTGCTGTAGTAGTTCTCCCATCGTTGGCCTCCTTAGGTGCGCTCACCGATGGTCACCTTCAGCTCCTCGACTCGCCCCCCACGGACTATGCGAACCGGAACTGAAGCACCAATCTTGTCTCCGCTCAAGAGGGCCAGCAGGTCATCCAGGTGGCGGACGGGTTGTCCATCGAGAACAACAATGGTGTCGCCCATGAGGAGACCACCCTTATCAGCGGGACTCCCCTGCTCTACCGAGATCAGAAGTAGTCCCGTTTCCTGGCCTATCTGCTTTGGCAGGTCTCCCTGAAGACGCGCAGGTTGTGCCGCCACTCCCAGATGTCCGCGGCGGACTCGGCCGTGGGTGAGAAGCGTTTCCACTACCTGACGCACGGTTAAAGTCGGTATGGTCAAAGAGATCCCCCTCAGCAGCGCCGAGGTGTTGATCCCCAAGACATGGCTTTCGCTGTCTACCAGCGGTCCGCCGGAGAAACCAGGGTACATCACCACGTCGGTCTGAAGATACCGGTCCACACGTCCGCCGGAGGGCGTCTGCCAGGACTTGCCCAGGGCGCTGATGATGCCCAGGGTTGCCCGCACCGACTCGCCGGGGCGGCCCAGGGCCAGCACCATGTGGCCGACTCGCTCCGCATCGGTGTCTCCCCAGGCGGCGGGCGTGAGCCCTGTTGTTTCAGCGCGCAGCAGCGCCAGGTCAGTCGTGGGGTCCCTGCCAACTAAAGTGGCTTTCACCTTGTTGCCGTCGGGCAATCCTACCTTGATGTCATCGCCCTCCAGGACATGATGGGTGGTGACGATAAGCCCGTCGGCGGACCAGATGACGCCGCTGGCGGGTCCACGCCTCCGGCCCTCAACTCGTACTACGCTGGGACCGGCCGACTCCACCGTTGCCGCAAGAGCGTTGGATAGATTTTGAAGTAACTCTGTCACAATGAAACCTCCTCGTAGCAAACCCTTGGGTTTAGAGCTATCTAATCCAATTTACCGCTGCTGGCGGAGAATTGCGCAGCCCGTTAGGGGAGGTGCATACCTGGGAAAAGGGCTAGGTTAGAGAAGGATTAGACCTAGCCGCATGGCCTGGGTCACGGCCTCGGTGCGGCTTTGGGCATCCAGCTTGCCCAAGATAGCGTTAACGTGGAATTTAACGGTGTGTTCGCTTATGCCCAGGCGATACGAGATCTCCTTGTTGGTCAGGCCCTCGGCCAGGAGTTGAAGCACCTCTAGCTCTCGAGGCGTTAGTGAGGCCAGAGGCTCGGTGGGCGACCTGCCTTTATTGGGCGCCAGAAGCGACCCCATCTCACGGTCCATGGTTGCCAGACCCTGAGCAACAGCCCTCAGCGCGGCGACTATGGTCGCGGGGTCGGCGTCCCGCAGCAGAAGTCCTCGTACCCCACCCAACCAGGCCTCCTCGGCAAAGGAGCTGTCAGGCAGCAACGCCAGCACCGGCGGGCTCCCCGAATCCAACTCCGTCAAGCTTTCCAGAGCCGTCGTTGGGTCCCAACCCAGGTCCCACACTATTACGTCGGGAGTAAAGACATCTACGTCTCCTGAAATGTCTTTTGCGCCGCTGACTTGCCCCACCACAGTACATTCTGACTGAGCAGCCATCATTGCCGCTAAGCCTCCTCGAGCCAGGGGGTCATGCCCCACTACCAAAACTCTTAGGTCGCCTATTCCATTCATAGGATGGTTAACAGCCATAAATCCATCTTAGCACTGGTCCAACTCCCATCCCTAATTTCAGATTGGTGGCGGCAGCCAACGGGCTATGATAAATTACCACTAACGCAAAGATGGAGGGTAAGCAATGTCAAGGGAGCTTGAAGATATCTACCGGCATATAGACCAGAATTTGGACGAGCACGTGGTCCGAGTCCAGGAGTGGATCCGGCAACCCAGCGTGTCCAACACCGGCGAGGGAATCCGGGAGTGCGCCGAGATGACTCGCGGCTACTTTGAGAAGTTGGGATGCCAGAAATCAGAGGTGGTGGACGTCGGTTTCACCGATTGGGGCGCCAAGGCCAATCCACTGGTCTACGCAGAATACGATGCTGGAGCACCTAAAACGGTGGTCCTATATATGATGTATGACACTATGCCCATTTTCGACGTATCTCAGTGGCGTAGTCACCCTTTTGAGGCCAACATCGTGGAGCAGCCGCCCTTCAAGAAGGTCATCATCGGCAGAGGCGCGGTCAACAGCAAGGGTCCTCAGATGGCCATGATCAACTCTCTTCGCTCCATACGGCAGGTCACCGGCGGCCTGCCAGTGAACCTCTTCATCATCGCCGAGGGGGACGAGGAGCGCATGAGCATAGGGCTGCGCAAGTTCGTCCATGAGCGAAAGGATCGCCTGTCCCAGGCCGACGCCATGCTGGGCTTTGGACGACAGAACGCCAACGGGGTAGCCATTCCCCACAACGGCTCCGAGGGCTGTTTCTATATCGAGCTAGAGACCAGCGGCGCCCGCTGGGGCAAAGGCCCCATGGCGGGTCCCATTCACGGGGGTTACAAGCGCACGGTGGACAGCCCTGCCTGGCGTCACATAAAGATGCTGTGTACCCTGGTGGACGAGACGGGGAACAAGATCCTGGTGGACGGCTGGTACGATAACATGGAGGGTCCTCAAGAAGAGGATATGGAGCTCATAGAGGAAACCCTTAAGACGGTGAACCAGGAAACCTCCATAAGCAACCTAAAGATAGGCGGGTTTATGGAGGGCCTGGGTCCTCGGGAGATGCTGATGAGAGCACTGTACGGCACCAGCATGAATCTAGACGGCATCTGGGGCGGGCTTACGGAGCCGGGAACGGCGGGCTCCATTATGCCGGATAAGGTTACCTCCAAGCACAATTGCCGCTATGTGCCCAACCAGGATGGCACAGACCTCCTCCGCAAGCTGCGGGCCCACCTTGACCGCCACGGCTATCAGGACGTGGAGATAAGGGTCATCGGCGACGTACCGTGGCTAATGTCCGACTACGAGTCAGACCTCTCCAGAGCTTTGTTCAAAATGTATGAGCAGTTCGACGTCCGTTACGAGAAGCTGCCTGGCACGGGAGTGGCCCAGATGGGGCCCTACTGGCCTGGGTATCTCTTTGGACGGGACCCCTTGAAGCTGTCCGTGACCATGGGTGGCCTGGGCCACGGTGGGCGGGCCCACGCCATTGACGAGTATTTTGTCATTGAGGGCAACGATAAGGTGTACGGACTGGCGGGGGCCGAAAAGGGGTTCGCCACGATTCTCTACAACTACGCTGGCCTAAGTTAGGTTATCACGCTAAGAGGTCAACACCCAGGGCGTTGACTTAGCCGCTTTCTGCTGGTTGAACACGGCTCTACGGATCGAAGAGTTACCAGAAAGCGGCCTCAGCGCATCTTAGGGAAATGATCCCTTGGACCTTTCTAATTTTTATAACCTGTGTGGCGGTCGCAATCCGGCTTTGGTGGGACGGCGTACTGTGATTATCTCCATGAACCAAAACCAACGTAACTTGCTGTGCTAAAAAACCTCGGCCTGCTACTCCTTACCTTTGCGACCGTCCTCATAGTCGTTGCTTGTAGCTCAACACGCACCCCGGAGGGGGGAGGGACAACTGCGGCGCCCCCACCTGCGACGTTCAGTCCATCGCCGGCGTCTGAAGCGTCTCTAGCCCCCACCGCCACGGTGACTCCCTCACCGACTGCTGAAGCATCTCCAACTCCTACCGCTACAGCCACTCCCACATTCCTCCCCAGCCCCACTCCTACGACTATTCCCCTCCCGTCCGGCGATATCCAGCGCCGAACCGAAAGGGCCATGGTCCACTTGCGGTGGCTGTCACAGACGCTGGGGGTCCGAGCTTCCACCTCCCCGCAGGAGAGGGAGGCGGCTGGCTACATCGCCGACCAGCTTATCAGCTACGGCTACCAAGTGGAGATACAGGAGTTTACTGTCCCCATTATTCAAGACATTGGTATGAACCTCAGAGTGGAAGGTCTCGAAAGCCGCACCTTTACTACCGCCACACTGCTGGGGTCGGGGCGTGGGGAGGTGACCGGCCCTCTGACTTTTGTTGGGTTAGGCAGGGAGCAGGACCTGCCCGCCGAAGGGCTGGAGGGCCGTATAGCCCTTATCGAGAGGGGTGAGATTACCTTCAGAGACAAGGCGTTGAACGCACACCTGAGTGGAGCGGCGGGAGTGGTGATTTTCAACAACGCTTTAGGCCTTACCAGGGGCACCCTCTCTGGTAGCCTGGACATACTAGTGGTCGGCGTGTCAAGAGACGATGGTGAAGAGCTGCTGCGCCTGCTGAACCGGGGAGACGTAACGGTAACCCTGAGGGTCGTCCGGGAGGAGAGGACTTCCCAGAACGTGGTGGCTACCAAGGATGGAGGCAAGGGAGCCGTAGTAATCCTGGGCGCCCACTACGACTCGGTGCCAGAAAGCCCCGGCGCCAACGACAACGGCTCGGGTACCGCGGTGCTCCTGACGTTGGCCCAAGAACTGGCTCAGATGGACCTGCCCATAGAGCTGCGATTCATCGCCTTTGGGGCAGAGGAGCTGGGGCTTCTAGGAAGCAGCCACTACGTTAGCACGCTACCGGAGAACGAAAGGAACAGAGTGGTGGCAATGCTGAACTTCGATGCCCTGGGGTCGGGAGGCTTGAGGGTTGGCGGCGATGACCTGTTGGTCGGACAGATACTAACCATTGCTGATAACCTGAGTATATCAGCCTTCAGCACCCAGGAGCCTTCCGGGGCCAGCAGCGATCACGCTCCGTTTCGAGCCGTGGATATACCCGTAGCTTTCTTCGTTGGAAACGAGTTCTCTCGTATCCATACCCCCAACGATGGGATAGAGTTTGTCGATCCGGAGCTTCTCGGCCAGACGGCCACCCTGGGTCTGGAGACGGTCGCATCCCTGGTTCGGTAAGGCCCTGGCACGCCTGTTTTTACCGTCAGTTAGAACTGGAAGGTTTCGCCGTTGAGGGTCAGGGTATCGTCGAAGGGGATGGGCTTGGCGATCATCTGCCGCGCCCAGCATCCGTTGCGGGCGTTGCGCAAAATGGACTTGATTACCTCTGGGTCCGCGTCGGACTCGACCTCAAAGTTGGTCTCGATGCTGGAAGCGCCGGCGTCTATGGTCTCGGCTAGCACCGATCCGGTCATGGTCAGGTTCAGCTTGATGTAGCCTTTAACGTTCCTAATCTCCACCTTCTTGAACTGCGCGTACCGCGCAATTTGGGTCATCTCTCAGAAAAGGACCGCCATGCCAAAGTATTGAAGGGGCGTAGGCGCCACATCCAGTCCCCCTAAACCTGAGGGCTCGTCGCACACAATCTCCCAACGACCTGCCCTGCCCCGTTTAAGCTGGTCCTGCACAACCTCGGCGGTGGCTTCCACTGAGGATAACCGCACCGATCCGGTTACCCTGGCCATGGGGTCGTATTGTACGCCGGGCTTGGGGTCGCGTATTACCATTGTCCTCTCCTTAGGGTTATTCGGGTGGCAAATCTGCCCCAAATCTGACCGGGCACAAGTCTACTGGGCCAGTTTCTGCTCGGCCCAGCCTGAGTTTATCTCCACCAGGTTGCCGTCGGGGTCCTCGACAAAAATCTGGGGGAGGTTATCGTTGCTGCCTACGTAGGGCATACCCTCGGCGTCCAAAAGCTTCTTAGTCTCCTCCAAATCGTCCACGGCAAAAGCCAGGTGTCGGCCCTCCACGCCTCGTTTACGGGGGTTGATGTCTCTTCCCTTGTTGGGCACGCCCGTGGAGTCGCTCAGGGTAATGTGAATCTCGTGCTCCGGGCCGACGTTGTACCAGATGCCCTGGCTCATCACGTTGGCGCGGACTATCTCCTTCAGGCCGAGGATTCGTCCGTAGAAGTCTCTGGCCTTGTCAAGGTCAGTGGTGTGGAATGCCGCGTGCTGTAGTCTGGTGCCTTTGATCATGAGGCTCCTCCGTGCTCTGTGGTAACCCTGTAGAAGGGGTTGGGGTGAAGTATAGGTTCCCATCCCACAGAGCGTCAATCGGCGCCCGCTGACTTTTGCAATCCGCTGAGCCTTGTTCTATCATCAACCCCGCTATCGAATTGGAAGGGGGATGCTCAGAAATGGTCCGCTTAAACAGGGTCATAGACCAACTGGAAAAGGGTGAACCGGCCATAGGAGCTTGGGCCAACAACGGCAACCTGGACGACCTGGCCTTTATCACAGATGCCGGATACGACTACGTATTTATAGACAACGAACACACCGGCCTGGATTTCCCCACCCTCCGGCTCTCTCTTCAGGCTCTCCTTAACCGAAAGAGAATACTGGAGACCGGAAGTCTGCAGGCCCACCCCACACCCATCGTCCGAGTCACGCCCAACTCGCGGGAGCAGAACCAGTGGGCGCTGAAGCATACTTTGGACCTGGGGGTTTACGGCCTGGTGATACCGGTTTTAGACTCGGTGGAGGCGGCCCAGGCCGCCGTGGTAGCCTGCCGGTATCCTCAGAGGAGGGGCGCTGCCGATATGGAGCCCAAGGGGGAACGAGGTTGGCATCCCCACGACGTTGCCGTGCGCTACTGGGGAATCTCCGTTGAGGAGTACACCGACAAAGCGGACCTATGGCCCCTGGACCCCGAAGGCGAGATGCTGTTGATAGGTATTATTGAGACGGTCAAGGGCGCTAAGAACCTCCCCGATATCCTCAAAAACGTTAAGGGCATTGGCGCCATCATGGCGGGAGCGGGGGATTTGTCCGTGGACATGGGCCTGGGAGGGAACGCCACCACGGACCCAGAGGTCCAGGAGACGATTATGGAGACCTTGAGGGTTTGCAAGGAGTACGGTGTTCCCTGTGCCACGGGTGTAAGAAACCAGGAGGACGTGGACCGTCGGCTGGAGCAGGGCTTCCGCATCCTCACCGACATGCCGGTGAAGTCCTCCGCCGTCTTGCAGCACGGCAGAAGGGTTACGTCCGGCTAGGCCCCAACACTCGTGGAAATCGCCTCCCGTGACCTCCGCCTCCACACCACACCCCTGGAAGGAGAAACCACCAGGGCGAGGGCAAAAATCCCGGTGGCTACAAGGACGATAGTCGGCCCCGAGGCCAGGTCCAGGTGAAAGGACAGGTACAGGCCGACCACCGTTGCCGCCAGGGCCACCAGCACGCTTGTCGCCATCATCAGAGGAAGCCGTCTGACCAAAAGCCTGGCGGTGGCAGCGGGGGTTACCAGCAGGGCGAGCACCAGCACGATACCCACCGTCTTCAGCGCCACCACCGTGGTTACGCCGATCAGGAGGGGCATGAGGTACTGCACCAGCCTCACCGGCACACCTGAGACTTCCGCCATGGTGGAGTCGTAGGAGGTGAAAATTAGCTCCTTGTATAGGATAGCCATAACCAGCAGCACAGCAGCAGCCACGGCGCCAATGATGATAATGTCACCCCAGGTGGCTCCGAGGACGTTGCCGAACAGGAACCCAAACAAGTCCACGGTGTAGTTGCTGACCTGGCTCAGGATAATTATCCCCAGGGCAAATCCACCGGCATAGATTATGCCGATGGAGGTGTCCAGCATAACGTTGGCCCTCCGGCTCACGTAAGTGATTACCAGGGACGCAGGCACCACCCACGCCAGGGCCCCCAACAGGATGCTACCCCCCAGAGCGTAGACCAACGCCATCCCCGCCAGGGATGAATGGGCCACGGCATCGCCCATAAAAGCCAGTCCCTTAAGCACCACAAAGGTCCCCACCGCGGCGCAAACCACTGCCGCCAGACTGGCGGCAAGGAAGGCCCGCTGCATAAAAGCGAACTCTAAGGGCTCAGTAAGAAGATCAAACACAGGTTATTTGTCCTCATTCGGCGGTCCGTTGCTGTGGCGGTGGTGCTGATACGCGTAGGCCTGTCCGTCTAAGTGCACCATCAGCAGGTGGGTACCAAAGGTCTCGCCCAGGACCTTCTCTACCAGCACATCTCGGGGAGGGCCGTAGGCCACCACCTGGCAGTTGAGGCAGAGGGTAAGGTCGCAGGCGGCGGAGACGCAAGAGAGGTCGTGGGTGCTGAGTACCACCGTCGTACCCGAGTCTCGCAGCGCTCTAAGGATGGAGATAATCTGATGCTGAACCGTAGCGTCCAACCCCGCCATGGGCTCGTCCAGGAGGAGCAGCTTGGGGCGGTTGGTCAGGGCCCGTGCCAGAAGTACGCGGCGCCGCTGTCCTCCGGAGAGCTCCCCAATGAGGCGGTCTCCAAGGTGCGCCATACCCACCTGCTCCAGCGCCTCATGAGCTGCGGCACGGTCCTCTTTGGAGGGCCTCCTAAACAGGCCAATGTGCCCATAGCGACCCATTAGCACCACTTCCTTTACCGAGACGGGGAAGTTCCAGTCCACCAGCTCAATCTGCGGCATGTAACCTATTTTGGCCCGCTGACTACGGTTGGACTGGCCGAATATCAACGTCTCGCCCCTCCACGGCTTCATCAGGTCAAGGATGGCCTTGAAGAGGGTAGACTTGCCCGCACCGTTGGGACCAATAATCCCCACAATCTCGCCTTCCGGGACCTGAAAGGAAACGTCCTTCAGCGCCGGGGTATGGTTGTAGCCAGCCCATAGACCCCGGACCTCCAGGGCCGGTGTGCTGCTTTTAGGCTGAGGCGTTGTGGTCATTGCTCATTCCGCTAGCGTAGATGCTCCACAAGACTTCTGGCGTTGAAGCGCATCATATCCAGGTAGGTGGGCACGGCCTCATCTAAAGTGTCGGAATAGATAGTTCCCACCTTGATGCCCGCGTCCTTGGCAAACTGGTCTACTATGCTAGAGGTGAACTGAGGCTCGACAAAGATTGCGCTGATTCCCTTTGTCTTGACCTCCTCCAGAATCGTCGCCACCGCTCCGGGACTTACCTCGCTGGCATCGCCAGCGGCAAGGGCGGACAGCTCCCAACCGTATCTATGGCCAAAGTGGCCAAAGGCGTTGTGGAAGGTGACCAGGTGCCTTCGATCGGGTGGCACTACCCCCAACGTATCCATGATCTCCTGGTCCAGGTCCCGCAGCTTTTGGACGTAAGCCTCCGCGTTGGTGCGGTACAGCGGAGCATTGTCCGGGTCTACCTCCATTAACACGTCCCTGATTCGTTCCACGTACAGAATGGCGTTCAGGGGGTTCTGCCATAAGTGGGGGTCAGCCTCCACCAACGCACTATCGCCGTCGGTATCCTTCGCCGCGGTGTAATCAGAAGCGGCCACATGGATGGCGTCACTCTGTATCGCGCTGTTGATAACGGAGTCAAGGGAGGCGTCCAGACCAAGTCCGTTGGAGATGATGACCTTGGCCTCGCTCAGGGTAACGCTGATCCTGGGCGTGGACTGAAAGGTGTGAAGATCGGCGCCGAGGGGGACGATGGACTCTACCTCTACCTCGCTTCCTCCCACGTTCCTTATGAAATCGGCCAGGATGGCGTTGGTGGTCGCCACCTTAAGTTTGTCTGAGGGTGTTGGAGAAGCGGTGTCGGCCGTAGGAATGAAGGTCGGTGACGGGGAGCCGCCACAGGCGGCCAGCGCCAATAGTGGCCCTGCCAAAACCGAAAGTATAATAATCTTACTCAGTCCCATTCAGCGTCGTTCCACGTTAGGTATTCTTTCCCCAGCTCCATTTTACATTGATATGTTGTATCAACGTATCCTAAAAGTTAGCTAGTCCACTATCCAAGTTCTTGCTTTCCGCCAGATAGATATTGATACAAAGTATCATTATGTGCCCGACTTCATTAGAGGTTCATCGCTTTGATTTGGAACTGGCTAGCCTTCCGGTCTGTCCTGGCAGTCCAGACAGACCAGGTATAGCTCCATCCGGTGCCCAACAATTTCGCCAGGAATCTCTGCGCCGACAGCCCTAAGAACCCTCTCAACGGTGGTGTCCCGAAACTCCCCCACGGTGCCGCACTTGACGCACACGGTGTGGTGATGGTGCTCAGCCCGGGCCATGATGTACTTGGGGGCGCCGTCGGGAAGGGCCAGCTTGCAGAGCACTCCCGCCTTCAGGAGAAGCTTGATGGTGCGGTAGACGGTTGCCCTGCCCACCTCCGGAAGCTCTCCGCTCACTTCCTCGACGGTAAACCCCTCCCCCTTCCGCTCCAACAAGCTGACAACGTCACGCCGCTGGTTAGTAGGCCTATAACCCTGGTCCTCAAGAATAGCCAGAAGGTCGGGTCGCGAGGCTCTTGGGGTTGTATTGATATTCTGTATCATTATTGACAGCAGAGTAATCAAATTATGGCCTGGGATACTAAGACTTTGTATCAAAAACCAGCTTCGTTGTCAAGGCCAAACTTTACATAAATACAAGGCTACCAGATACCAGGGCAGACTGCATCTGCTCCCATAAGCCTTGCAACATCGCCTTTCTGTAGATTGAACCTCCGTGCTATACTGGCTCCAATCCAGCGGGAGGTGGGGCAATGTACGATCTACTGCTAAAGGGGGGCACGGTTATCGATCCGTCCCAGGGCCTCAATGAAGAGTTGGACGTCGCCATAAGCGGAAACAGGATTAGCCACACCGCGCCCTCCATCCGTGAACAGGAGTCGGCGAAGGTTGTCGACGTTGCGGGTAAGATAGTGGCCCCAGGCCTCATTGACATCCACACACATATCTATCACCCAGGGCGTAACTGGAACCATCCCGACGTGGCCGGTGTTCGCGCCGGAGTGACCACCATCGCTGACGCCGGGGGGCCAGGCTCCGCCGATTTTGAGGACTTTTGCGACTACGTCCTAACCAAGGCCGAGACAAAAGTCTACTCCTTCCTCAGCATTTTCCGGGAGCGCAGCCTCGGGGCGCCACCCCAGGAGTCCGAGATGGACGTTGACGGTGTCATCAGGATCGCCAGGGACAATCCGGAGATTGTCAAAGGAGTCAAGGTCATCGTCGCGCCCCGGACGGTCCAGAGTCTGGGCTTGAAGCACGTGGAGGCCTCCAAAAGGGCCGCCCGGGAAGCTGGCATCCGGATTATGATGCACATCGGCGACATCGGCCCCAAGCGACAGACTCCTACCCCTCCTGAAGTGGTAGCTCAGGCCCTTGCTATGCTTGACCCCGGCGATGCGGTGACCCACGTCTTCACCCCCTTGACCGGCGCCGCCCTGGACGAAAATGACCAGCTTTTATCTGAACTGCGAGAGGCCCAGGAGCGGGGCGTGTTCATTGATACCTCCTACGGGGACTTCAACTTCGGCTGGGAGCGGGCCGATACGGTGCTGGCCCAGGGCCTCAAGCCCGACACCATCGCCACCGATATCGAGATTCACGCCGGGGACGGTATGCGCAAGCTTTCGGAGCGGGGCTTGTTGGAGTACACTACTTTCTTCTTAGAGATGGGGTTCTCTCTGGAAGACGTGATCCGCATGACCACGGCGACCCCGGCGCGATACCTGGGCATTGAGGACCGTGCGGGTAGCCTAGCCGTGGGCCGGGAGGCCGATGTTTCGGTGCTGGAGCTAGTGGAGGGGCGTTGGCAGCTAACCGATGCCACCGGCGAGAGCCGCGTAGGCTCCCAGGCCCTGGTGCCGGTGGTAACCCTGAAGAGCGGTCGGGTTATTGAGCCCGGCGAGGCCCCCCACTCATGGGGCTGGACGCCACCCACCGCCGTTGAAGGGGTGGCCTCCGTGGGTGACGGCTCTTAGACATCCCTCGTTCTTGCGCATCTCTCTCAACAAAGCTTCCGTCAAACGGCGGCCTCCAAACAGTAATGGGTATGGTTGCAATACAGAGGATAGCTCCCCGGCGGGTTGTCCTTGTAACGGCCGTCATTGCCGCTGTGATCATGGGTGACTCCATGATCTACAACGTCCTTCCCGCCAACGTAAGCAGCTTTGGCGTTTCTGTTGGTCTGGTGGGGGTGCTGCTTAGCGCTGACAGGTTCGTTCGACTGGCCTCAAATCCCCCGGCTGCCTGGGTAATACAGCGGTTCGGGACGCCGGGGCCGGTTTACCTGGGAAGCGCTATTTTCATATTGGCGGCTCTAGGATCCTTTATATTAGGCTTCTTGCACTCGCCGATTAAGAGGACCAGTCCCTAAGAGAATGGACCGTTCACAGCCAAAATCCCTTCCCTCGGCGCTGCAACGATTGCCGGAGTTCGAGCGCCGGCTTGAGGGCAAGAAGGCGGCGGTCTTCCTTGACTACGACGGTACCCTCACCCCCATTGTCTCCAGACCGGAGCTGGCCGTGGTCACGAAGGAGATGCGGACTGTAGTCGAGCGCCTGGGCGAGTTGTGCACCGTCGCCGTCATCAGCGGCAGGTCCCGCAAGACCGTACAGGAGTTCCTGGGCCTGGACAACGTGATATACGCCGGCAGCCACGGGTTGGATATTGCTGGGCCCGGCGGTTCCGGCCTGCGAAACGATATTGGCAGAGAGTTTCAGCAAACCATTGACAGCGTTCACGCCGAGCTCTCTCAAGGGATTATAGGAATCGAGGGCGCCCTGGTGGAGCACACCACCTATTCCACAACAGTGCACTACCGGCTTGTAGCTCCTGAGAAAGCGCACCGAGTGGAGGAGGTAGTGGACCGTGTGCTTCAGGGATACCCCAGCCTCCGTAAAACCCACGGCAAGATGGTCTGGGAGATACGGCCACGAATCGACTGGGACAAGGGCAAAGCGGTGCTGTGGATCCTGGACGCCCTTGGTCTAGACTCCTCCCGAGCATTAGCCTTTTACATAGGTGATGATGTCACAGATGAAGACGCTTTCCGAGCGTTGAAGGGGCGAGGGGTAGGTATCCTGGTGGCCGAGTCCCCACGGGACACGTCGGCTACGCATTCTCTAAGGGGTACTAAAGAAGTCCAGGATTTCCTGGAGGGGATGGTTTCTCTGCTCAAGGCCAGGCCTCAGTCGTAGATCATACCGTCATATTGACAGCCTCTCCCCACCACCCTATGCTCCACCCAATCAGCCCCCAGGAGGTGCGCCATGCCGCCCAATGGAATTAGCTCTTATCGACCGCCGGCCATGGGCCTGAGCCATGTTGTCTCGTCGGGCAACTACTACGCTTCCCTGGCAGGGTATCAGATCCTTGAGGAGGGGGGCAACGCCATAGACGCGGGCGTTGCATCGGGAATAGCCATAAACGTTACTCAGCCCCACTTCACCAGCTTCGCCGGGGTGGCGCCCATCCTGATCTACGTGGCGGAGAAAGACGAGGTTGTGTCCATAAGTGGTTTAGGACGATGGCCCCAGGCTGCTACCCTGGAGTATTTTCAGAAGACTTACGGTGAGATTCCCCTGGGTATGGCCCGCTGTGTGGTGCCCTCGGCCTGCGACGCGTGGCTCACCGCCCTGGAGAACTATGGCACCATGACCTTTGAGCAGGTGGTGGGCCCTTCCGTTAGGCTGGCCGAGGAGGGCTTCCCCGTCTCACCGAGGCTGAGCCAGGCTACAAACGCTAAAGGCGTGCTAGACCGTTGGCCCTACGATGCCCAGGTCTTCGCTCCCAACGGCCATCCGCTAAAGGTGGCACAGCCCTTCGTTCAGAAGGACCTGGCTGGTGTGTTTCGACAGATGATAGAGGTGGAGAGGGGTAACGTCAGCGGTGGTCGTGAGGCGGGCATTCGTGCGGCCAGGGACTTCTTCTACAAGGGCGACATAGCCGAGAGGATGGTCTCCTACTGTCAGGAGGAGGGAGGCCTGTTAACCCTGGAAGACTTCGCCAGCTTCTCCGTGGCTGTAGAGAAGCCGGAAAGTGGCACCTACGGCGATTATACTGTCTACACCTGCGGCCCCTGGTGCCAGGGGCCCAGCCTCATAAGCGTCCTCAACATCATGGAGGGGTTCGATCTCCAGGCGATGGGCCTAAACTCCGCCGACTACGTCCATGTTCTGGTAGAAGCTATAAAGCTGGCCTTTTCCGACCGACATTACTTCTACGGCGACCCCGACTTCGTGGACGTCCCTATGAAGGGCCTTCTTTCCAAGGAATACGCCGCCGAGCGGCGGGGCGCTATTGACATGGCCAAAGCCTGGCCCGAGATGCCTCCCAAAGGGGACCCCTGGCCTTACCAAGGCCAAACAGGGAGAGCCGAGGCAGCGATGGCGCCCCTTGCCAGCCCGGGGCCCTCAGAGCCCGATACCAGCTACGCCTGCGTTGTAGACAAATGGGGCAACGCCTTCTCCGCCACCCCCAGCGATAGCTTTGGCTCGACGCCTATGGTGCCCGGGCTGGGAATGATCATATCGTCCCGAGGGACCCAGACATGGCTGGAGCCGGACCATCCCTCTCGCCTGGAGCCGGGGAAACGGCCTCGCCTAACACCCAACCCATCCATGGCCTTTAAAAGCGGGCGGCTGTTCATGCCCTTCGGCACCCCGGGGGGAGACATGCAGGTCCAAGGGATGGCCCAGATGTTCCTTAACGTGGTGGAGTTTGGCCTGGACCCACAGCAGGCGGTGGAGGAACCGAGGGCCGCAAGCTGGAGTCACCCCGACTCTTTCTGGCCCCACAGCTACACTCCCGGGCGCATTCAGCTTGAGGGACGCATTCCAGCAGAGGTAGGAGCAGAGATGGAGAAGCGGGGTCACAAGGTTGAGTGGCTCTCGGACTGGGGATACCGGGCCACCGGCCTCTGCGGAATCATGGTAAACCAGGAGCTGGGCACCCTGATAGGCGCGGCTGACCCCCGGGCCGACTCCTACGCCGTAGGCCGCTAGAGTTCTCAGCCTTTTTAACGGCTAAGGTCTACTTGCGCACCAGCCTGCCGTTCTTGACGGCCACCACGTCACGGTTCTGGACGGTCTGCGTGGCGAAGTGAATCAGATCCTGGGCGCATTTGTCACAGTAGCCGTAGTTGGATACCAGCCGCTTCTGGATCGACTTCCGTTGCTGTAATCGGTCCAGGTTTACTTGTTTGGGGTCCAACATGACTCCCAACTCCTTGGTGTTGGGAAGAAGAAGTTGCTCTATTGCTGCGGTTAGTAAAGGAAAGTCTTTGTAGGTAGGACTTGCGCCATTGCTGCTCATTGCCTCATGGGTGTGATGTACATCCTTGCGGAAGGATTCTCGCTCGGAGTCACGAATGTTGATGGCCCCCTCCAAACGGCGAAGGAGTTGGTCGTTGATTCGTGGACTTGATATGGAACTTTCATTCCGCCCCATGAAAACGGCCTTAGCGTCCTTTATATAGGACTTAAACTGCCCTTCGGCCAGGTCTTCGAACCGCTCTGTGGCGGCCTGCTGTACCTGCCGCACGGCCATGTCCTTATAGCTCTTTATGACCTCGGGCAGAAGGCTAGGAAGGCGCTCTCGCTCCTCCTTTGTAAGGCCTGCCCTTTCCTCTAATCCTTCCACCAGGCTTTCCAGCGCTTTCAGGGGACGGAGACACTCGCTCTCCTGAGACATAGCATCGGCCAGCCGATTGATGACAAATCGGGGAGAAAGGCCAAACATTCCCTCGTTAGGGCTCTCTTCCTGCACGGAGGCTGCGTCGGCTTTAGAGTGGGTGGGTAACACCCTGCCGTCATACAGCTCCATCTTGTCCCGCAGCGACAGCCTGCCCATGCCCAAAGCTCGCTTTCCATCCTCCAGGCGTGAAATCACAGCCATCGAGGCAACAACCGGAAGGGCCAGGGGAGACATGTGAACGCCAGAGAGAAGGCCGTTGGTCAGCAGCTTACGATAGATTTTTATCTCCTCTGACCGCTGAAGGGTATAGGGGACCTTCAGCATTATGAGGCGGTCTAGGAGGGCCTCTGATTCCTTATTCGCAACAAAGGTGTTGTACTCCGCCTCATTGCTCTGGGCGATGATGGTCTCGTCGACGTAAACGGAGCCAAAGCTGCCCAGCTTTATTATCTGCTCCTGGGTTACACCCAAGACGACGGTGAGGAACTTGTCGTCGGAGCGAAAGATCTGAATGAACTCCATGATCCCTCGGTTAGCCGCCTCCAACTCCCCGTCCAATCGAAACCCCTTGCCAGCCCCGTCTAACCTATCCTCGGTCAAACTGTCAACGTTGATACTGCCTATTAAGCGGTCCAGATTCTGCCCCTCGGGGCTGGTGGCTACAAAGGAGCCCATGCCAATGCCCTCGGCCTCGCTAAAGGCAATCCTCTTGACCTTGACTTTGGCAATATCTCCATCGTATAGGTGTTTGAGGTTGTAGCGGCACCGCGGGCATAGGTCCCCCTCAATTTGCAGCCCGTAGGCCTCCTCAAACTCCGCCCGGCGGTGCTTCGGCACCAGGTGCAGCGGTTCCTCTTGCATTGGGCAGCCAGCAATGGCGTACAGGGCGCCTTCGTCGGTGCGGGAGTAGCGTTCCAATCCCCCCTTCAGGAGATTTACCAGAGTAGATTTGCCGCTGCCAGGAGGGCCCATCAACAGGAGGATACGACGCCGCTCCTCAGGAATCTGGGAGGCGGCGTGGAAAATCTGGGATAACCGCTGGATGGTCTTTGTAGACCCAAATAGTTCATCATCAAAGAGATGGTAATTGTGGGCGCCATTGCCTCTGTCTTTGTCACCTGACCATTGAAGCATGTCGTAGATCCGAGCATGGGAAAAGCGGGCTAACTTGGGGTCCTTGATAGCCATTGATATGTAGGCTTTGAAGGTGCCTTCCCATGCCAGAGCCTCGGATTCCCGGCGTACCTCTCGAAACAGCTTCTGAAGTTGAACCATCACCCATTCCCCCTTTAGTAGCTAACATAATATTACAATAGCTTATGCAGGTTCTACATTGGAAAATCAAGGACGATTTAGGTCAGTTTTGCGTTATGTTGAGTTATTTGCGCCTACCAGACCGCCGGAGAAGAAAACCTTTTAAGCCAGATGCATCGCTCTTCCTATTCGTATAACCAGGGTTGGCAAGGGCTCCAGCCAGCGAAGGAAAAATTTCATGGTGTAGGCTATGGTCACGCCGATGGCCGCCCCCGCGGCAACATCCGATAGATAGAACACACCGGCGTAAACCCGTGAAAGACTCCACAGGGCTGCCATGACCAGGAGGACGGCGCCAACGGCGCTTCGGCTCTGCCACACACCGAAGGCCAAAGCGAAAGAGAGGGCCGCAGGGTTGGCGGGAAAGGAGGAGTCGGTAGGACGGTAGAAGAGGAGATTTAGGTCGGCCTCAGTGAAGGGGCGGGCTCGGAAGTAGTGGTCGTTTATCAGAAGAACGGCCAGGTTGGCGAAACCCAAGGCCACAATAGCGGTGAGAACGGCCCGGTGGCTGGCTTGGCGCGACTCCGGGTCCCTGACGGAAAACCACAGCCATAACAGACTCAAGGCCAGTAGTACAGGGATAAAGTAGTCGCTTACCAATAGCTCAAAGAGTTGGTCCAGAGGCCCGTATTTTCCAACCCACTGGTTGAGCCACAGAACAATCTCTATATCCGCCTCTTTCAGCGCGTCCATAGCTTGCGAAACGTGCACCGAAGTGCCGAGGAGTAGTTGGAGTGCCGTAGCGCATCAAGCCCCGGCTCTCTCGACGATTCCTTGTACCGGTTATTGACACGGCGAAGGGAAGTGATAAGCAACGTGGAAAGTAGCCCCACAACGCTGCCAATTACATATAAAGCCGCCTGCTGGTTGCCGTCCAGTCCGCCGGCGGTGTCGGAGAGGTTCCTTGGCTCCGATACGAAGAACCAGGCGAAGGGAATCACTATCAAAGCGAGGCCAAAGGCTAAGTTTAGGATGGGGGTTTTAAGTAGATAGAGACCTCTGAGGCCACCCTTTAAAGCGGCCAGTTGGATCACGCCGCAGGATGCAAGGAAGACCAGGACCAGGTAGTCAAAGGCGAAGGGCACTCATCGCCTTTCCGGCGTTTGAGTAACTGGCCCTTGGCTGGCCTGTCGCAGTGGCTGAAAGATGCGTCGTACGCTGACAAAGTGGCTGAGTCCCACTACCATAGGTAGAAATAGGGCATAAAGGATGGCTGGTAGGCTTGCGCCGGTGAACCAGGCTAACAATGGGAGCGGTATGAAGGCAAAACTCAAGGCTACCACCGCGTTTCGGGCAAAGGCCAGGATTATCAAGGCGCCCAGGGCCATGGGGATAGCGGCCGCGGGGACAAAGACCATGAGTGCTCCCAGGGCTGTGGCCGCCCCTCGACCGCCCTTGAACTGAAGATAAAAGGGCCAGTTATGACCTGCTACCGCAGCCACACCGGCGGTCATCTCTATGGCTTGGCCGTCCATTAAAGCCCTGGCCAGGAAAACGGCCAGGGCTCCCTTACCGATGTCAACCATACCGACTGTGAGGCCCGCCATTGGTCCCAGGCTGCGGTAGACGTTGGCTGCCCCGGCGTTTTTGTCCCCCAGCTCCCTGATGTCGGCATTTTTCAGATGCCGGCCGGCCAGGTACGCCGTAGGCAGGGAGCCTATGAGGTAGGCCCCGATTATTAGACTAATCCAACCAACGCTATCCCAAGCCAAGGGTTTCGGGCCTCCTATCTCAGGAGTTTGGGATAAGCTTACAGGGCTTCATCTGATCTAGTTCCACTTGTGATGGGGCCATTATGTAGTAACCAGGTTAGGTACTACGGGAGTGCACCAGTGTAAATACTTGGGATTATTGCCCACGACTATCTCAAAGTACATCTCTCGGAGGGCCTCTGAGATAGGCCCGATCTTTCCGTCGCCTATTTTCCGATTGTCTAGCTCTACCACTGGCGTCAAATGGGCCGCTGTGCCCGTCAGGAAACACTCGTCGGCGGTATATAAGTCCGTACGGCTAATGTGGCCCTCTACCACCTCAAGTTCCATCTCCTCCTTGGCCAGGTGCATTATGGTGTTTCGGGTTATTCCGGGCAGCACGCTGTCTCCCAGAGGCGGCGTGTAGACCTTCCCATCCATCACGGCAAAGAGGTTCTCGCCTGCCCCCTCGGCCACATTGCCCTCCTGATTTAGCAGGATAGCCTCGTCAAAGCCCGCTAGCACAGCCTCGGTTTTAGCCAGGATGCTGTTGATATATATTCCTGTGAGCTTAAACCCAGGAGGTATGGACCGGTCGTCGGGCCTACGCCAGGTGGACGTACAGCAGCGAAGGGCATCGGTGTCCAGGTAGTCGCCGAAGGGCATGGTCATCAAGCAGAAATCACTTTCCAGCTCGTGGAGTTTCAGGTTAGCCACCTTCTCAGCGCTCTTGTAGGCCAGAGGTCGTATATAAACGTCCTCAGTGTAGCCACAGCGTTCTATTAGCTCCACGGTAATTCTGCAGAGGTCATCAACAGAGTAGGGGATGTCCAGCATCAGGAGTCGGCACCCCTGGGACAACCGTTGGTAGTGCTCCCTGAGGCGGAAGATGTAGAGGGTCTCCTTTTCAGCGTTCCAGTTTCCCCTGATCCCCTCAAAACTCCCGGTGCCGTAGTGGAGAGCATGAGTGGTTATGCTGACTTTGGCTTCCTCCAGCGGGACAAACTCACCTTTGAAAAAAGCGTACGCCTTAGGACTCAACCTAAACTCCCTGAATACGTTGAGATTTGGTTAGATTATAATAACGCTGGCAGGATAGCACAACCAGATGAGTATTAGGGTGTCCCAAAAGACTCTATTAAACGCATTTTTGGTTATTGCCGCCATCGCGGCAATTTCCGGGGCTCTGGCCTTGCTGCTACGGAACGATTCCAACCCCGGAATCGAGATTGTTCTACCAACTCCCACGCCAACACCGGAGCTCAAGGTACACATCAGCGGGGCGGTTAGGTCTCCCGGCGTTTACACCTTTCAGGACGGTGACCGGTTACAGGACGTGGTGAACGCCGCTGGAGGGCTACTCCCAGAGGCGGACCCCTCGGCGGTTAACCTAGCGGAGCGCATGCGCGACGAGGGCCAGTTCCACATACCAAAGGTCGGTGAAGCGCCAGCTATCACCCCAGGTACGAGCAGCGCGCCCGAAGACCATCTCATTGACATAAATACCGCATCCGTGCCTCTTCTGCAAACGCTGCCGGGCATCGGCGAAGTTAGGGCCGCCGCCATAGTCGAATACCGGGAGACCCGGGGTCCCTTCCGCACTACCCTGGATATAATGAAGGTCAGTGGCATTGGCTCAGGCGTTTACGAGGACATCCGCGATCTGATTCGCGTTACCCAGAGCTCCCCATGAAACTCCTTTCCCTAGTAGCAGCATGGGTGGCGGGCCTCCTGCTGGGTCTTTTCATTCAACCCTCGCTGTGGATCTTCCTTCCTTTTTTCTTGATTCTTGCGTTAGTTGGAGTTGTATTTCGCTTTCATAGAAAGCCTCTTGCCCCAACGCTGCTAGCATCTCTCTTCCTCCTGGGTCTGATACGCGCCGGGATCGTTGAAGACGCACCCGCCTTCATCCCAGCCGAAGGTGGGGAAGCGGTGAGGCTACGAGGCGTTATTGACAACGATCCGGAGAACAAGGGACGTATTGTCCAATTCGTGCTCCGCGGTGAGGAGATGGACCGAGGTCAGGGTTGGGAGAAGGCGTCGGACAAGATTCTGGTCTCGGCCCGGCCAACCAGGGACCTGGTCCTGAGTAGAGAGGAGCCCTTCTTCCGATACGGAGACCGGCTGCTACTGGAGGGCAGGCTCGACAAGCCGCCGGTTTTTGAGACTTTTGACTACAGGGACTACCTTGCCCGCCAGGGAATTCACCTGAGCATGGCCTTTCCTCAGTCGGAGCTGCTGGAGGAAGGTGAAGGGAACCCGGTGCTGGCCCGAGTCTACGACTTGAGGTTCAAGATGAGCCGGGCGCTGTCGGACTCCCTTACCGAGCCCCA
>JAPULR010000030.1 GCA_027294635.1 Chloroflexota bacterium
GATCCGGCTCTCGCAGCTCCACCAGGACCGGTAGGCGTCGCCGTACTTGGCCTCCTGGTTGGCGTAGCGCTTGGTGGTGGCGGCGGTGATCTTGGACTTCAGGAAGAAAACACCGTCCACCTCAAAGTCCATGCGGGAGCGACCGAATATCTCCCGTACCCGAGGACGCCGGTCATGATACTCTGGTTCCACGTACCTATCCCAGATTTCTCTGGGCTCGTAGAAATGGCCGTCGGCGTCGATGACTTTGAAGCCCTGATACATGGCTGCCTCCTAAATCATAAGGAACCTTTGTTACGATATTTGTATCAATCGGCCTGCTGAAAGTCAAGGAACCTTCCTGGCGCAGGGCCTAAAGCAACGGGGCCGTCTCCCTCTCTCTGCGGATGGCCCCGTAGTCTTCTCTGCGCCAGCGGTAGCCGGTGTAGACCACCTCACCGGGTTCCCTGGCCCTTTGCAGCAGATTCAAGGCGTCCTCCAGAATGACCCGGTGCTGGTCAGGGTTGTTGGGCTCTCCCATGGGACGGCCAAAGGGGAACCGGACGTGAAGGGTTCTGGGTACCTGGAGCTTGGATAGTATCTCCTTGTACATCATGATGGTCACGGTGGAGATGCCGTGACTCTCCAGGGTCTTGGCGATCAGTCCCACGGACTGGTTACACAGGGGTCAGGTGGATGTGAGGACCGCCGCGTCTACGCCGTCGCCTTTGAGAAGCTGAGCCACCTGTGTTGCCGTGTCGCTGACCAGCAGGTCGGGGCGGCGGATGAAGCCCATGAAGGAGTAGTTGGTGTCGGCCATCTTGCCGATGACCCCCTCTGCCTCCATCTCCTTTAGCGGGTCCAGGGGAAAGACACAGTTGGGGTCCTGTCGCGGCCCCTCTATGTCGTAGGCCGGGTGAGTCACCAAAAGGGAACTTGTGGGGGTGGACTTATGGATGGGCCGGAAGGTCCAATCGCCATCGGGTTTTTTGATGTCGTAGGGCTCCTGGTCGGGCTCATAGAAGCCGCCGGTGGTCAGCACAGCGACCGTAGCCTGGCTCAGGGGCTTTGTGAATGGGGTCCAGGCGTAGTCTCCCTCTAGGCGAGATGCGGAACGCCCGGCGGAGGCGGTCATTATTTTGTCTTCCCACTGGTCCAGGAACTTGTCGAGGGAGTCCCAATCGTTGGTGTACTTGGCTTCAACAGCCGTGTTGAATAAACCGTTGAGGAAGGATACCTTGTCTTCCAGGCTGGTAGTTGGGCGGTTGGCGTACTTTAGCTTGGAGAAGTGGGCCGTCTCTGGGTTGTGCAGTATCTTCCGCAGAAGCTCCTGTTCATCCATTTGCGTTCTCTTCCTCCAATGACTGGGCTGATCTGGGCCTATTATAGGAGGTACGAAACTGATAGGCCAGCGGCAATCTTGTCCTGGCCTGACGAATCCCGTATCATCGAAGGGTTGACTTATAAATTAGGAGCCTGGCTTGAATGGAAAACGTACCCCGTAGCGCTCTGCTGGTGACCCCTCACCAGGACGACGCTGAGGGCGGTTGCGGCGGCACAATCGGTGCCTGGACAAAGAGGGGGACCGAGGTGGTGTACGTCCTCTGCACCAACGGCGATAAGGGGTCCAGCGATCCGAATATGACCTCGCCCCGTCTCGCAGAGATGCGGGAGCGAGAGCAGCAGAACGCGGCCAACGTTCTAGGCGTCAAAGAGGTGGTGTTCCTGCGGCACCCCGACGGCGGGCTGGAGGATACCCTGGAGCTCAGGGCCCAGGTGGTCCGGGAGATACGCCGTCACAAACCTGAGATTGTCATGTGTACAGACCCCTTCCGGAGCACCAGTCACACCCACCGGGATCACCGGGTCAGCGGCATGGTGGCCCTGGACGCCGTTTTCACCTACGCCTGGAGCTATCTGCATTTCCCGAAGCAGATACAAAACGAGGGGTTGGAGCCCCATCGGGTGAAGGAGATCTACCTCTGGGGCAGCGAGGCTCCGGACACCTACGTTGACATCAGCGAGAGTGTGGACGCAAAGGCCCAGTCTCTTAGTCAGCACGTCAGCCAGATGAGGGAGCCGCAGAAGCTCCAGGAACGCATCCGCTCTCGGGCTAAGAGCGTTGGAGAGCGAGCGGGCCTTCCCTATGCCGAAGCGTTTCGGCGCATCCACAGCAACCCCGGCTTTCTCCACTGGGCCGAGTTTTAGCTCTTTAGCAAGCCTATAGTAGAGGACGGGTAGTCTTTGGGTGTAAATATGTGCCTGGACGCAGCATAACCCTTTCTTCGTTCCACTCGACAATTTCTTTAGTGTACTAATAGGATTAGACCGTCGCCTCGGTGCCCAGCATTCCTTTTAGCTGAGGACAGAAAGCTAGGAACTCTAGTAGCGAACGCTGAGAGTCCTCCATGATAAGATGTATGGCGGAGGTTGGGATGGCCCTTCGAAATCTCCCCAGCGTAGAGAAAGTGCTTGCGACTCAACCAGTCCAGGCGTTGCTGCAGTGCTATCGCCACGATTGGATTGCGAGCGTGGTGCGAGGCTGCATTGATGAAGCCCGGTCCGATATACGCAACGGACACGACGCGCCATCTATAAGCGAAGTCGCTGCCCGGGTGGAGGAGAGGACACATAGCCTGGGCGAAGTGCATCCGCGACAGGTAATTAACGCCACCGGGGTTATTATTCACACCAACCTGGGCCGCGCACCTCTGAGCCAGGAAGCTATGAACGCCATGATGCGGGTATCCCTGGGTTACAGCAGCCTGGAGCTTGACCTGAAGGAGGGCCGCAGGGGTTCCCGTCAGGCCCATCTTCAGCCCATTCTGCGACAGCTTACGGGGGCCGAGGCGGCCCTGGTGGTCAATAACAACGCCTCGGCGGTGCTGCTAGGTCTCTCTGCCATCGCCAACGGCAAGGAGGTCATCGTCTCCCGAGGCGAAGCGGTGGAGATAGGTGGCGGATTTCGCATACCAGATGTCCTGGCCCAAAGCGGCGCGCGGCTGGTGGAGGTGGGCACCACCAACCGCACCTATGTCTCCGATTACGAAGCCGCCATAAACGAAAATACCGCCGCCTTCCTTAAGGTCCACGCCAGCAACTTTCGGGTCATGGGGTTCACCCATTCGCCCCAAGCGGGGGAGCTGGTGGAACTGGGTCAAAAGCACGGTGTGCCGGTGCTCCATGACATCGGCAGTGGCTGTCTGCTGGATACGCGGATGTACGGACTCGCCTACGAGCCCAGTCCTCAGGACAGCATAAAAGCTGGGGCGGGGCTGGTATTTTTCTCCAGTGACAAGCTTCTAGGTGGCCCCCAGGGAGGTGTTGTGGTTGGGACCAGAGAGCTGGTGGATCGGCTAGCCCGACATCCCCTGGCCCGGGCCATGCGCATAGATAAGATGAGTCTGGCGGCTCTCACAGCCACCCTCCTCCACTACCTGAAGGATGAGGCGCCGGAGAAGATCCCGATATGGCGCATGATTTCCGCGTCGAAAGATGAGATTAAAGAGAGAGCTTCCCGCTGGCAGATGACCTTTGGAATGGGACCGGAGGTAGTTCCGGCCAGCTCCACCATCGGCGGAGGAAGCCTACCAGGGGAGACCCTGGATTCCTGGGCGGTTGCCATTCCCTGTGCCGGACTTCCGAATGGAGCCCAGGGGCTTGCTCGCCGTCTTAGGGAGCAGGAGCCGCCGGTCATCGCGCGCATTGACAACGAGCAGGTGCTCCTGGACCCACGTACCGTTTTGCCCGAAGAGGAGGACATGCTCATTACATCAGTACGGGAGGTCTTGTCTTAAGGATCATGGCTAACTTCCTGCTTGTTCACGGCGAATGGCACGACGCTCGGATGTGGGATGGAGTAGTGCGTCACCTTGAGTCTGCCAAAGATAGCCTCGACATCGGTGAGATTATCGCCGTGGACCTGCCGGGCCACGGCCTCAGACAGTCCTTTGATATTCGACGCATCACCACTGACTACTACATCGAGGCGGCGGTGACGCCGGTTCAGGTGAAGCGTCTGTCCCAGATAACCCTGGTGGCCCACTCCTTTGCTGCTACCTTTGCTCCCCAGGTGGCGTCCAGGCTGGGAGACGCTCTGGAAAGGATCATATTTATCGGCGGCATGATTCCCTCTGAAGGCGTCGCTCCTTTAGATACCTTACCGTTCCTGACTAGAAAGATGGCGAGTATATTTGGACCCCAGGAGAAGGGTATCAGGCTCCCAAGCATCGTTCTGAAGAGGGCCCTCTATAACGATGTAGGCGGTGTGGAAGCCACCAAACGGGTAGCCCAGTTGGTGCCCGATCCCTACCTGCCCTGGGTTACACCCATGCCGGCCCTCGAGTTTCCCGACGGCGTTTCCCTGACCTACGTTGCTCTAAGCGAGGACAAGTTCTTGACCCTGGAGATGCAGCGTGCTTACGCCGCGTCTCTGCCGTCCGCTGAGGTAATTGAGATAAAGGCGGGACATGAAGCTCCACTGGTCCGTTCGGAGATGATAGCCGAGATATTGTTGAGGGGCGTTGGGGAGAGGCAAGAGGAAAAGACGGACGAGGAAGAGGGACAGGCTGCTGAGCAGGAAGAAGTGGCTAAGGTAGAGGATGAGTGACTACCTCCTTGTCTCCGGCGTCGGCATGGGGGGTTGGGCCTGGGACCAGACGTGGGGGTATTTGACTGCCCCTGTTGAGAGCCCACCCAGGCTGCATCAGCGACGACCCGTAGGTAAGGTGGTCTCTATAAACTTGGCCGGCTCAACCGGACGAGATATTAACCCCAAGATAACCCCGGAAGAGTCCGTTGCCGCCATGGGGAGT
>JAPULR010000031.1 GCA_027294635.1 Chloroflexota bacterium
CGAGGAGTTCCTAGAGTCCGTAGAGAATGGACAGGAGCCGAACTCCTCCAGAGTCATAGGGCCCAACGATCTAGGAACTGGAAGCTCCTCCAGCAAAGCTCTCGAAGGCATACCCAGGGTTGCCACCAAAGGTGCCGATGACCCCAGTGAAGACACCTGGGAGGGTGGGGCCAAGCCTGTTGGAGTAACCGTCCCCCCGGGAGCGACTGAGGAGGTCACTGAAGAAGAACCCGACTGGGAGCCCGATCTCGAAGGCGCTGAAGTGCTGGACGACCCGATACGGATCTATCTCCGAGAGATCGGACGGGTACACCTCCTCACCTCCAAGGACGAGCGAGTGCTGGCCAGGAAGATGGAGGGCGGCAAGCATATCTTTTCCCTGGAGCAGGAGCTACGAGGCGACACGGGACGGCCCGTTCCAGCGTGGGAGGCCGCTACCGTTCTCCTGGAACGGTTGGTAGAGGCCACGCCCCTAGTAGCCTCCTTGGGAGAGCGGCTGGGTCTGATAAGGAATCTGACCCTATCCCAGATCACCGACCATCCAAAACTCCGAGCGGCTATAGACGTGCTCCTGGAGCCCGAGCTCATGGAGCAGCTCGCCAAAGACCTCAATAAGGACCTGGATGATCTGCAGAGCTTCGTTATTAAGCTATCGTTGGATAGCTGGGTCCTGCCCACGGAAATCATAGATGCTCTGGAGGACTGCACCCTGAGCCAGCTTAAAGAGAAGCTGGACGCTGGGGAGTGCCAGTCCAAGCTCCCTCAAATGGAGCCGCTTTTCCAATCTTACTTTGACCGCATCAAGGCGGAGGCGCTGAGGGCCCAGCGACACCTGACGGAGGCCAACCTGCGACTGGTGGTGAGCGTGGCCAAGAAGTACATTGGCCGCGGTCTGCCCCTCCTGGACCTTATACAGGAAGGAAACATCGGCCTCATGAGGGGAGCAGAGAAGTTCGATTACAGAAGAGGATATAAGTTCAGCACATACGCAACCTGGTGGATTCGCCAGGCCGTCACCCGGGCCATCGCCGACCAAGGTAGAACCATTCGCGTACCGGTGCACATGATTGAAAACATCAACAAGGTGACGCGGCTTCACCGGCGTCTCCTTCTGGAGTACGGCCGTGAGCCTACACCCGAAGAGATCGGCGATATCATGGAGCTTACCCCCGAAAGGGTCGAAGAGATCATCAAGATCTCCCAGCAGCCGGTGTCTCTCCAAACGCCCATTGGAGAGGAGGAGGGGACCGAACTTGGCGACTTCATTGAGGATCAGAGTGCGCCGGCTCCCTCGGATGCCGCTTCCTTCCTGCTCCTTAAGGAGCAGATCAACGATGTGCTCCATACCCTCACAGACCGGGAGCGCCGAATCCTTGAGCTCCGCTTTGGCCTGAAGGATGACCGCTCCCGCACCCTGGCGGAGGTGGGCCTGGAGTTTGGAGTCACCCGGGAACGGATTCGCCAGATTGAGGCCAAGGCTCTGCGTAAGCTACGCCACCCCACTCGTTCACGGCGGTTGAAGGACTTCCTGGAGTAGCCGATTCGGAAAGTACAATAGTTAAAGAGCCCTGGATCTTGAGGACTGTCGCGCTTGGGTAGGTAAGATTCACCCCTGGCCAGGCCCAGTTAAGACAGGATTTCCAAAGCCAATAGGGTAACTTGCCATTAGTGCCCTTTTGGAAAATTAAAGCCAGCGAAGGTGCTCTTACTACTCCCTGAACAACCTGGCCCAAGGCTAAGCATCAACGCAAAACCCACTCCAACTTGACTTAGGTGTTGGAGAATGGCAAGTAGAGCTGACCACCGGACGCCTAAGCCCCAAGCGCCAACCCCCCGGATTTGCCAATCCGGAGGGAGGGGCGGGGTCTAACTGGTTTGCTGCTCTAGTCTGCGTCGCTCACGACCCTCGATAGACACTAAGACTTCATTTACATCCATCCTTCCGATGGGTCCAGAAGCATACAAAGACCCGAAAACTGTCCCGCCTCGAATTACCAGGAATTCCATCGGCTGAGGGTAATGCCCGTGATGGTCGTCAGCCCACCAGGGTTCCAGGCCTTCGACATCCGAATCGGTTATCCCAAAAGCGATAGGAAACGCTAACCCGAACTCCTGGGCCATAGCCTTAGTTGAATCACGATCATCGACTGTAGCCGCTACGACCATCGCCTCTAGGGCTTTTAGCTCCTCTAGCTTAGCCTGATAACTGGCCAACTGCCGGCGGCAGTAGGGTCACCAGTGGCCTCTGTAGAACAATAAGATCAAGTACCGTCCCGACATTTCGTTAGGGAGCCTCACGGTAGATCCGTCGATAAAGTTGAGTGTAATTTCAGGCAATCTGTCTCCTTGCACGAGCTTCCCTGCCATTACGTCTCCTTATTCGGCAACTAAACCCCTGTCGTACTAGGGTCCAGCGTCTTGGACTCCTTGAGGCCTAGGATCTCTCTGTAGTACCGGTAGACTTCGTCTGCCCGTCTCAGTAGGCGGTTGTCGCGAGTTGATGCGCCAGGAGGAAGTCGCGCACCTGGTTTATTGTCTTGGCGAGCACGTCCTTTCTCTCTTTCCATGGATATACTGTCACCTCGGCATTTGGCGCCAACGCTACTAGATCCATGGCGGCCTCGTACGAGTGCGATGGTGTATCGTCAGGCATGACCAGCATCGGCGTCTGGCACGAACGAGCGAAGTCGCGCGACACGCTGTACGCGAACTCGGGCCGGGCGCGGTAAAGGTTGTGCAGATACGCTTTGCAAGTCTCCATAGTCACGTCAGCCCGCCGGGCGCGCAGCTCGGGTGCCCAGGTTTCAAAGCCAGAGTCGTACATGGAGTCAGGGGTATTCGTGTTGTGCCCAACCGGCTGGCAGAGCACGCCTGCCACAACACGCTCGGGTGCCCGTTCCATAAGCTTGAGTGCAAACGGGCCACCGATGCAGTAGCCCATGAAGAAGAACTCCCGTATGCCGAGGTGGTCCATCAGCCCCAGTTGGTCGTCGGCGAAGGCTCCCCACGGGTCGTCGACCGGGATCGGCCCGCTGGACTCGCCGCCGTTCGCGTTGCGCTGGTCCATCGTAATACAGCGGAAGTCGTTCTTGAACTCCTCCATCGCGTTGAACACTTGGGCAGGCCAATTGCTGACAAGGGAATTCAATCCCCCGCCGGGGGTGACCAGAAGCGGGAAACCGGACCCGGCCTCCTCATAGTGGATGCGGACATCGCCTTTCGTATAAAACAGCATCCCAGTTTCTCCTTGTCTAAGTCGCCAGAACCTTAGGCTTCCAGCACTCCAGCGCGCTTTCGGCGGTTTATTTTAGCATTATTTGACAAATGGTACTGCGTAAACTATCCGTTCCCTACTTGCACGAATTCCCGCTTGCTTTGTTGAAGAGAAAAATGACAATGGCGGCGGGTTCCGTCTATTCAATTAAAGGGGCTCCAAAATGAGAGTCCTGTACGGTGTAGCTAAACCGGGCGTAAAATCGGAGGCACAAAAAGGACTTGGTTTTGGACCTTCTCGGTCTTTGCTCCGCCTTTGGCGTCACGCCAAATTATCGTGTTCATTTCATCAGGTGTGTGGCCACGTGAGCAATGACTGCGGCGAATGGCTCCAAGACGACCTCGATCACCATGCCA
>JAPULR010000032.1 GCA_027294635.1 Chloroflexota bacterium
TCGGTTTCATAGCCTCTATGGACTTTGTTTTTCGGCTCAACATGGGCCGGGAGGTCGACCTATTCGGCCTTTCAGAGGATGCCGACTGGCTATTTGCAATCCTGCTCAGGTACATGGCTAAAGGTCCCAAATGGGAATCAATGAGTCAGGAAGAACACGTTAGCATCGCGAATAGGCTACTCGTCTTTGCTAAAGACACCGCAGAGGAGATTAAAAGCCTACCTCCCGGCCGTGATCCCTTTGGCCGAGGGGAACCCGAACTTCGCCCAATAGAACTTCTGAAAGAGGTCGGATATGACGATTAGCACTAGTACAGAAATCTTAACAACCACAGCCGCCGTTTATTGCAGAGTGTCCACAGACCGCCAGGCAGAGGAGGGCGTATCGTTGGACGTTCAACGCCTTGCCTGTCTCGACTATGCGGAGGCCCAGGGCTGGGCCATACAGGAGGTCTACATAGACGACGAATCCAGCTATGCGCCCAGGGCGGAGTATACCCGGATGCTTACTGCGGCCGTTGCCGAGGAGTTTAACGCTCTCTTAGTTTATGATTTCAGCAGATTCGGGCGAGACATTGCCCAGTCACCCGCAGACGTGGCCCGACTAGAGCTGCTAGGAATAAAAGTCATCTCTGTAACCAGTCCCCACGCTGGAAGGCTGGAGCGCAATATCCAATTCGTCATGTCCGACTGGTACTCCTACGAGCTTGGCAAGCAGGTAAAGCCGTCACACATACTGCGGGTGCAGCAAGGGTTGTGGGTATCCAGGCCCCCCGTTGGCTATAATCTGGAACCTGCCGCTGAAGGGAAGTTAGGCAGAAAGACTCCCAAGAAGCTGGCCTTAGACGGTGAAATGGCCCCCAAGGTAGTCCGACTCTTTCAACTGTGCGCCTCCGGGACTTACTCGGTTAATGCATTAGTACGTGAGGCCGACATAATGGGCCTGAAGAGCCATACGGGGCGGAATATCGCCAGGTCCAACATCGCTCACATTTTTCGTAACCCCGTTTACATAGGCAAGGTCGTGTACGGCAGGTACGCACAGTCAAAGTTTGAAAAGAAGGGAGCGCGGCCAGAGAGCGAATGGGTGGTGGCTGAGGGCCAGCATCCTCCTTTGATAGACGAAGAAACCTTCCGAAAGTGCGGTGAAATACTGAGCCGTCGTCAGAAGGCATACGGCTCTCTAACGGGCGGCATGCCTCTCTTAACAGGCGTCGTTTATTGCGACTTCTGTGGGAGCAAGATGGTAGGCAAAGGCCGGTGGCGGCAGCGTCAAGGCCAGGGAAGGTCTTACTACGTGATTTACAGGTGCTACCGCGCAGAGCATTACAGAGACTGCGCCAACAAGAGCTATCATGGCGGCAGGGGCCTTGAGCAGTGGGCCAAAGAACAGCTTATGCAACTGCCGATCACGCCAGAGGACCGAGCCGCTGCCAAGAGGGAGGCGGAACGGATCTTGAGGGGCCAGACTGGGGACGTCAAGGCTAAGCAGAAGTTGCTCCAAGACCAGCGTGACGCCCACGTAGAAGAACTAAAGGCTCTTTCCTGGCGCCTAGTAAGGGAAGAAATACCGGCTTCTATCTACGCCGAGATGCGACAAGATAAAGAGGTCCAGCTAATAGCCCTTGACTCTCAGCTCAAACAGCTAGTGTCCCAAGACAAGCAGGACACCCAGTCCGAGGAAGTGCTGAACCTTTTGGGTTCGATTGATTGGGCAGACTTCGATGATCAAGCCTGGAAGGAAACCCTCGCCCTACTGGTAAAGCGGATTATTGTCGTTGGCCGAGGTCAGTACCGTATTGAATGGCAGCCTGGGGTAGAAGTTTTTTTGCCTAAATAAGTACCAAGCTGTCCTGTTAGTCTCCACCTAGTTCATGCGTACCCTGGACTTCATACAACAGCGCAAATTCCATTGCTTACTCCCGCTAGATCCAATTTTTATGCAAAAGCCACGGGCGTTGATAGACGACGCTTTAATCGTAGCCGCTGTCGTCCTTCACCAGTCCGCTGGCAAATGTTAAACTTTCGACCAAGTCCAATTAGAGGTCAGCTATGATTTACGAAGTACGCACCTACGCAATAGTACCAGGTAAGGTAGATGAGTTCGAGAAAAAACTTGGTGAGGCCTTGCCGTACCGAAGCAAATTCTCCCCCCTGGGCGCCTGCTGGCATACCGAATTCGGGCCTTTAAACGAGGTAATCCATGTTTGGCCCTACAATGATCTGGAAGAACGGCGCCGTATCCGGTACGAGTCAGCCCAGGATCCACGGTTGCCGCCCGATACTGGCCCGATCGAAGTTGAAACTTACAGTGAGATCTTCAACCCTGCACCCTTCATGCGTCCACTGAAGCCGCAAAAGCTGGGCAGTATATACGAAATGCGCACCTATACGTATAAAGTGGGTCACATGCCGGAGATCTTGGATCGGTGGGGCGAAGCTATTCCCCACAGGGAGAAGTATTCACCATTAGCCGCTTGCTGGTACACAGAACTAGGAGCGCTAAATAGAGTTGTGCACATATGGCCCTACAAGAATATGGAAGAGCGTGAGAAAATTCGTGCTGCGGCCATGCAGGACCCACATTGGCCTCCTCGCACCCAAGAATACTTGGTTAAGATGGAGAGCAAACTTCTGATTCCGTCATATTTCTCACCTCTGAACTGAACAGAATCGGCAGGGCGAAGCCAAAGATCTTATTTTTGCTCTCTACGGCATCCATTTTGAACTGGTGGAGACGGAGGAGGGAGCCTTCTGAGACGAATCAAGGGGTTAGAGGTGGCGCTTCTTATGGCTACCGCCGCAAAGACATGGCCAGAAGGGCTTTGGGGTCAGTACACGAAAGCAATAGGAATATAAATGGGGCGCCCCACCCGTGCGCCCCTGGATCTTAGCTCTTTGAGCAAACCAGAGCCACGTCTGCTGCTCCGGTTACAGTACGGTTACCAACTCCGGGAACCGCCGCCTCGCTGGCCGCTGTTGTCCCTTGGTTTGGCCTCGTTTACTGTGATAGTTCGGTCTTGAAGCGACTTGCCGTTCATGTCCTGAATGGCTGCTTCGGCTTCCTGCTGGTTCGGCATCTCGACAAACGCAAAGCCCTTTGAGCGGCCGGAGTAGCGGTCTGTTATCAACCTTACCTCGCTGACCTGTCCATAAGCCGTAAATGCCGTCTCGATGTCCTTCTCGTTGGTTTCATAGGCAAGATTGCCTACATATATGTTCATGTGACGCTCCTTTAAGCGCAAGGATCTCCCTTTTGGCAAGCGTCACATTCGGGCTAGGTGGGGTCCTCAAATGAGGACGAAGCAAACAGATGGAACGATGCGGTATTTGAGAGTCCTATACAGTATAGGCGAACTCGGGGCGAATCGCAATTCCCCTTGTTCTTTGCTGCAACCTGTTTAAAGTCAAAGGCTAGGGAAGCCACAGACTCCTCCTGCCTCTCCCGCTTATTCTTTCAATAGTTCAACTATATTCCGATTGGAATATGGGCTCCTACTGTAGTCAGAATCTCTTGCGGACGCCTCCTATGCAACAGTTTGTTGATAGCAGCACGGTACCCCTTAGCTCCTGAGGGGGGAAGGAGAACAAGGTCAAATGCCTCGCTGGCAGTGTAGGATTCAATCGCCTCGTGAAAGTGGATATCAACCAGGACCCTGGTCTCCACCTGCCCCTCTATAATATCCCGGCCTACGTTGGACAGACGGTCCTCGACAAAAGTAACCTCTCGCTCCAGGGCCTGGTCCCTGGTCTCAACCATGTCAGGATGAGAGGGGCCATTCGCTAACGTCTGGGGCAGGCTACCTGATACGTCGAGGAAGTGGTGAGAAGCTCCTTCTGCAGCATATTCCCTCTTCCAGGTGATGTGACTATGGTCTTTGGTAATCACGCTAAGCAGATAGATTTCCGCCTTGGCTTTACGGGCAAAACGAACGGCCGGCTCCAACGTTTCTTTAGAAAAGTTGTTGCCCTCTACCGCAATTAGTATTTTCAATCCTACATCCTTTCTCCACTGTTTCCCAGTGGATTACGATATCAGTTTATATAGGTAATTATACCTCTTCTTGTATTACGAAACAAGTGTTACTACACCATCTAATAGTACTAATGCGTTATCCTGCACCCACGTCTTCATTGCCGTTAAATGTGTAAATCATAGGCTAATGCCCCCATTATTACGTCTTCGCTCGACCCATATAGCCTAGGTTTAGTGCTTCCAAAAAAGAGGACGGTGCCGCTCCAAAAAGGGATATGGTGGGAGATATGTCGATCCCGAGGTCTCCTGGGCGGTGATGGGTGGGACCTGGACCCACCCAGAGAGATTCGGAGAACAGAGAAGCTGATGAAGACCCTTTAGATTAGGGTGGCTCTGTTTGCTCCCATAAAGACGGGCATTACCTCCCTGGCGAACCGCTCTAGCTGTTCCAGGAAGACCTTCTTGTGGGTGCCTACGCCAACGTTGACGAATACGTGCTCCAGACCTGGGTACTTCTTCTCCACCTCTTTTAGAGCAGCGATGGCTACGTCCGCGGGGCCGCAAATCCACGTGCCGTCCTGCACCTCTTCCTCCAGGCTGGGGAAAAAGCTCCTTCCCTTTAGTTTGGGGTTAACCGCCGCCTTTTTCTGTTCCTCACTCAGACCAGGGCTAAACCCTAGGGGCCCTGAGAACTTGAAGCCTTCCTCGTAGAAGGGTCTGGCCGCATCAATGGCCTTCTCCGGGCTGTCGCCCAGAAAGAACCTCAATCCCAAGGCTAGGTTCTCCCCTAGCTGAAGGGTTTGGCCCTCCTGTGCACCCACGTTTTGATAGGCGCGAAAGGTCTGCTCTACAGTTGCCGCGGAGACGCCACTGACCACCCCCTTGATCCCGTGTCTGAACATGAACTTCAGGCCTCTCGGGCTGCCGCTGACTATGGGCTGCCATATCTCCACCGGCAGGCGTACAGGCCGGGGCACCAGTGTCACCTCTTCTAGTTTGTAGCCACGATAAGGCACTCCGGGCGGGATGGTGTAGTAGTTACCTTGGTGAGAGAAAGACTCCTGATTGAATGACTTGATAATGATCTCCACCTGTTCCTCAAAGAGATCTCGGTTGGCATCGCTGTCCAGCAATGGTGCTCCCAGGGTTTCCACCTCTCGGGTGTGATAGCCCCGGCCTATGCCAAAGATGACTCTTCCCTCGGTTAGTATGTCAGCGGTGGCAAAATCCTCGGCAAGACGTAGCGGGTGCCACGCTGGCAGTATGTTAAATGCGCACCCAAACTTGACCCGCTTAGTATGGGCGGCTAGATGCACGCTCAAAAGTGCGATATTAGGGATGCATTCATAGCCCTCCCGCTGAAAGTGATGCTCAGCGAGCCAGAGAATATCGTATCCCAACCGGTCTGCTAGTTGGGCGAGTTCTAACGAGGTGCCAAAGGCCTTGGTTAACTTCTGGTTGCTGAACCAGCGCTCGTTGGCGGGAGTGCCCTCAACGCCAATGTTATCGGCGTCAATGTGGCCGGCATAGAGAATACCGAAGCTCTTTATCATGGATTGTTCCTTTTTAACTCCTGGAGGTCAGAGGCTCCAAAGACTCGGAGCCTAATCTGACGCTATTTTAGCCTCTCGGCCAGTACTGTCAATGAAACAGGAAACAATATTCCTGAGGGCTGGGAATCTTGGTAGCTAACTAACGAATCCGCTGAGGGTTAAGTGGAGGCGAGGCACTAATAAGGCTGCCATCTATGCTTCCGATACTCGGTCGTCCACACATGGCCATAGTCGTTTCAATTTCGTCCCTAAGGATTCTTAGCACATCCAAAACCCCAGCCTCCCCGTCGACGGCTAGACCCCAGAAGACGGGTCTGCCTATAAGGACGGCCCTTGCACCAAGAGCCAAAGCTTTTACCACGTCACTCCCACGCCTAATCCCCCCATCCACGTACACCTCCATAGCATTACCAATAGCAGCAACAACCTCGGAAAGCACTTCAACGGCGGCGAATGTGGTGTCTAGAACTTCTCCGCCGTGATTGGAAACTACTATGGAATCGACCCCGTGCTGGGAGCAAAGGTAGGCATCCTCTCCTGTCATAACCCCCTTAGGTATCACTGGCAGCGGTGAGTTGGAGACAAACCAGTCAAGATAGTCCCATGTGGCCGAGTGGTCCCTTAGGTCCATCAATGTCCTACTGGGCGTAATCCCAGGCTCGGGACTGTTTTCAATTAAGCCCAACCCGGCATAGTTGGGTAATCTTGAAGGGGGAAGATTATTCCTTAGATCCCGCTCCTTTTTAGGTCTCGTTTTCGAATCCAGGGTAATACATAGAGCAGAATATCCGGCGTCCTTGGCGCGATGGGCCATCTCCATAGTAAGGCCCCTGTCCCGATAGAAGTACTGCTGGTACCATCTGGGGCCATCGGCTGCCTTCGCCACCTCTTCAAGGGTAAATGATGAGGCTGAGCTTAGTACCATGATGGTTCCTGCGGCCGCAGCGGCGCGGGCACTCGCTAGCTCACCATCGGAATGGACCCTGCCATGGGAGCCGGCTGGAGCCAGCATCACGGGGAAATCTATCCTTTGCCCCAGAACTGTGGTCGAAGGATCGACACAAGAGACATCCACTAGGATCCTTGGTCGGAACATGATCTCGTCAAAGGCCGAGCGATTCCTACGAAGGGTAATCTCGTCGGTCGCTCCCCCGGCAATGACGTCGTAGGCCACCTGCGGCAGGAATTTCCTTGCCAACGTCTCGTAGTCGAACAGATTGATCGGATCTGATATTGGGGGTTTCTTCACAGTTCGACGCTCATCATTTACTTCCTGCGGCATTATAGCAAGGATGGCAGTGAGCCTCACAGACAGAAATTCTAACTCTCGTGGGCCTTTGGCAATTTAATTCGATTCCTTTAAGAGCCTGCTAATATCAAGCCGTTTCGATAAGTCGAGCCGCTAAGACCGACAACTTTCCAAAAGGGCACGAACGGCAAGTGGGGAGCTATCCCCCGGTGTCTCCCTCCGGCTCAGCACCCGCCACCAGTGGCGTCATACCGGGTTTTTGGCGGATACGAGCCAGCCCGCCCGACATAGACGTGATATTGCCGTCTTCGAATCCAGCCTCGATCGGCCAATCTAGGTGCTCTTGCCGCGTGCAAACCTGGCCCTCATCGTAGATGTTCAGAGTCATGCGGCTGAAGCCCACCGCGAGGGC
>JAPULR010000033.1 GCA_027294635.1 Chloroflexota bacterium
AAAAATTCACGCAATCAAGGACAAATGGAAGAAGCCGCGGAGCTCACTAAAGAGGGATACCAGAAGCTAAACGCTCGTCTGAAGGCCCTTAAAGAGGAGCGGGTTAAGGTTGTGGGCGATATAGGCCGTGCTATGGCGGACAAGGATTTCAAGGAAAATGCTCCTCTGGATGCGGCCAAGGAACGCCAGGGGATGGTGGAATCCATGATTAGGGAGTTGGAACATACCCTGAACTCCGCTGTGGTGATGGGCAAATCGTCGGCTAAAAAGGCCCTACGCGTAACCATAGGCAAGAAGGTTACCCTTAAAGATACCGGAAATGGCCGGAAGGTCTCCTATCTTGTAGTTCACCCCAGGGAAGCCAGCCCGAGCGACGGCAAAATATCCAGCGAGTCTCCTGTGGGGAGAGCCCTTTTGAATAAGCGTGCAGGGGAAGAGGTTGAGATTACCGTCCCCAAGGGTTCCATTCGCTATATAATTGAGCGAGTAAAGGGTTAGACTGGAAGAGCCGCCACCAACGAGGGCCTTCTTAGATAAGGCCCCTCACAACCTCCCTCACCTGGTCAATGGGCACGTTTCCCCGCGACACCGCCTTTCCAATGCCCTCCAAAAGGACCCATCGAATGGACCCGCCGACGGATTTTTTGTCCAAAGCCATGGCGCCAAAGAGCTGCTCTGAGTTTATCCCTGATGCTGTGATGGGCAGGTCAAACAACTCCAGGACCCTTCGCTGGCGTTCCACCAGGCCAGAATCTATCATGCCCAGTCGATGACTCAGCTCGGCGGCGCCCATCATCCCAATAGCTACACCCTCGCCGTGGAGGTACCTGCCGTAATCGGTGGAGGCTTCCAGGGCGTGACCGATGGTATGGCCATAGTTTAGGAGTATCCGTCTGCCCAGGGTCTCTCGCTCATCCTCCGATACTATCTGGGCCTTGATAGCCATACTTCGTCGGATCACTTCGGTCGATATCTCAGCTTCAAGGGCTATCAGCTCCGGAGCGTGCTCTTCAAAGACAGACACCAGGTCTGCGTCCAAGATGAAGCCGTGCTTAATGGCCTCGGCCCAGCCTTCGGCCAGCTCCCGCTTGCCCAAAGAGGTCAGCGCCTGGGGGTCTGCCAGCACCATCTGAGGCTGGTGGAATGCGCCCACAAGGTTCTTGGCCTGGGGTAGGTTGACAGCTACCTTGCCCCCGATGGAGGCATCCACCATGGCCGCCATGCTGGTGGGAATCTGAACGAAGGGCATGCCCCGGAGGTAGGTGGCGGCCACGTACCCAGCCAGGTCCCCCACCACACCGCCTCCCACCGCCACGATGGTGTGCCGCCGCTCAGCCCGCCGATGGACCAGCCAATCATAGATGGCCTGGGCCATGGTAAAGGACTTGCTCTCCTCGCCCGCCGGGATAATGAAGCTGTGAGCCTCAATTTCGGCGCGCTGAAGGGAGCGCTGGGCCTGTCTTCCGTAGCGGGGAAACACGTTGTCATCGCTAATGATGTAGAGAGGGCCACCGATTCCTATGTCTCTGAGGCGATCTCCAAGGTGGTCCAGGAGTCCCCAGCCTATCCTGATGGGATAGCTGCCGCTGGAATGGGTTACTACAGCCGCCAATTCCGGGTCGACAGCGGTACTAGCCGTCACCTTGCCCCCCAACATCTGCCAGGCGCGTATCACCTCTGCCGCCACCTGAGACTCCGTCAGGTTGTCGGTTTGCACCAGCCAGTGGGCAGATGCATAGTGAGCCTGCCGAAGTTTCTTGAGCTCCCTAATACTCTTAAGGCCGTCCGGTCCTGCCAGGAGGGGTCGTTCCTCTGGGTCCCTGCTGTTGCCCTGAGCGACGAGGCGTTGGTGGATGGTCTCCGGGCTGGCCTCTAGGCCCACCACCAGGCCGCTGCCCAAAGCCAGCCGCCGGTTCTCCGGGTCCATCAATATGCCGCCGCCGGTAGAGACAACTCGCCCGGTCCCTGAGCAGGCCCGCTTCAGGGCCTCCTTCTCCAACCTACGAAAAGTCTCCTCCCCTTCCTGGGAGAAGATGGCGGCGATTTCCTTTCCGGTCTGTAGCGCTATCTCTGCATCCGTGTCAACGAACCGCCACCCAAGGACCCGTGCCACCTCGACCCCTACCCGGGACTTGCCGGTGCCGGAAAAGCCGGTAAGGATTATGTTATGTGGTGAAGCCATATCTGTCTCAGTGGGTGCACCAAATTCGTTGGCTATTATACCGCTTCAGCCGTGGCGGGGCGCCTGGATGATTCGACTCTCGTGCTCCGACTGCTGCTCAGCAACAATGCGGTCCGCCATACGCTCTACGTAGTGCTCCATGAGTCGGCGCAGGTGGGTGTCACGGCGATAGTCGGCCTCGGCGATCTCGTCCACCCTTTGGGCCTCTCGAAGGGCCATACAGGTCTCGAAGGATGCCCTGATTCCAGGGTCGTACACCGCCAGGGCCCTGCCTCCACGGCTGGTGATGACGGCAAAGCAGGGAACATCGGTGGGGCCGTCGCCGATGTATAGCATGTTGCGGAAGGGAATCCTTCGCTCCGCCTCCGGCATGTGGTCGTTGACATCACGGGAAAGGTCAACGTACTCCAGGCCCTTGGTGATGCGAAAAAGGTACTGGGTCTTGGCGGTGTGGCTGATGATGCGCTTGGGCCAGAACACCTTGCCCTCGTCGTCCTCGTCCAACTCACAGCCAAAGATGCCTTCTATATGGCGGTTTAGGGAGCTTCCAGCGAGGACGGCCTTGAGGCCTGAGGTGACGATATAGTGCTCCAGGGTCACACCGTGGCGGCTATACTTCTCATCACCCAGGACATGGCCCAGCTCCTGGAACACCTCGGGCACCCCGGGATAGAAGCCCAGGCCACGGCCTAAGCCTTCCAGATCTCGATTCGAAAAACGTCGGAAGGCGGTGTTCTCCAGCAGGAGACGAATCCAGGCCAGCTCATCCTCGTAAGCCTTATCCGCCCTGAGCCGGTTCACCCTTCCCCAAAACTCCTCCGATTCAACGCCGATCTTGTGAAAGATGACGTCGTCCTGCATGGACCTGGGGCTGAGGGTCCTGTCGTAGTCGTAAACTATGGCGATGATGTTCTGGGGCTGGGCCACCGGTCACCGCACTAATCGGCGTCCCGCTGGCCCGTCATGGCCCTGGGCCCCACCGTCTTCAAATAGCCCTGGTAGTTGCGTCGGGTCTCCTCAACGTTGTCGCCGCCGAACTTCTCCATAAAGGCATCGGCCAGCACCAGGGCCACCATAGCCTCGCCAATGACCCCCGCGGGAGGCACCTGGCACACGTCGGAGCGCTCATAGTGGGCCTGCACCAGCTCGCCGGTATCCAGGTCCACGGAAGGCAGGGGTTTGACCAGGGTGGAGATGGGCTTGATGGCGAATCGGGCCACCAGGGGCGTGCCGCTGGTCATCCCGCCCTCGGTGCCGCCGGAGCGGTTAGTCTTACGCTGCCAGGGATGGCTGGGGTCGGTGACGGGCTCGATGACGTCGTGCACCTGAGAGCCCCGCTGGTTGATGGACTCCCAACCGTCGCCGATGGAGACGGCCTTGCAGGCGTTGATGGACATCAGCGCCTGGGCGATGCGGCCGTCCAGCTTCCGGTCCCACTGGACATGGGAGCCCAGACCTATGGGCACTCCTTGGGCCACCACCTCAACTACGCCACCCACAGTGTCGCCGGCCTCCTTGGCCGAATCTATGGCCGCTACCATCTTGGGCTCCGCCTCAGGGTCGGCGCAACGCACCGTCGACGCCTCCACCCGGTCCCAGTCTATCTCACCGTCGTAGCTTGCCCACACCCCGCCTATAGCCAGGGAGTGGCTGTATATCTCAATACCGAACTCCTCCAGCAGACGCCGCGTCACGGCCCCGGCAGCGACGCGAGCCGCAGTCTCCCGGGCGCTGGACCTCTCTAGAACGTCACGAACATCGTCGAAGCCGTACTTCATGGTGCCGGGTAGGTCGGCGTGACCGGGGCGAATCCGAGTCACCCTTGGCACCTCTTCCTCCACCGGCGCCACGCTCATAACCTGGGTCCAGTTGACCCAGTCCTTGTTCTCTATGGTCAAGGCTATGGGGCTGCCAAGGGTGCGTCCGTGGCGTATGCCCGACACCACGTGGGCCCAGTCCTGCTCGATCTTCATCCGTCCGCCTCGGCCGTGGCCTCGCTGCCGACGCGCCATCTGGGCGCCGATGTAGTCCTCACTTATGGATAGACCCGCCGGCATCCCCTCGACGATGACCACAAGGCCCTGGCCGTGGGACTCACCGGCTGTAAGGAACCGAATCATAGCTCTCTTCCCTACTCCCTAGGTCGTACTCGACTCAAGGGTTTTCCGAGCCGCCTTGAACATGACTTCCACTGGCGCCTCTTTGCCGGTCCACATCTCAAAGCCAATGGCTCCCTGATAGACCAGCATCGAAAGTCCTCCAAAGACCGAGGCCCCAGCTCTTCTGGCCTCCTTCATAAACGGCGTCTCCGGTGGATTATACACCAGGTCATAGACCAGAGCTTTGGGAGATATGTCTTCGGCGGTAAGCAGAGCGCCGTCCGAGTCGGGGCCATGGAGCATTCCCACGGTGGTGCACTGGACGATGAGGTCAGCTTCCTGAGCGGCCTTGCGCAGATCATCAGCCTTGAGAGATATGGACCGAAGGTCACCCTTCCAATGTCGCTTCAGGTCTCTGGCCAGCCTTTTACAACGGTCCAGGGTGCGATTGGCAATGGTAAAGGACTTCAAGTTTTCGGAGGCCAGGGCCATAACAACGCCTCGGGCTGCGCCCCCGGCGCCAAGGATGAGAACACGGCTGCCATCGAAGGAGAATTTTGCCTCTTCCTTTAGAGCCCTTATGAATCCAGCGCCATCGGTGTTATGTCCGTGCAAAAGTCCTTCCTGATTAAAGATGGTGTTGACCGCCACCGCCTTCTGGGCCTCCGGGGAGACTTCGTCAATATAGACCATGATCATCTCTTTGTGGGGGACAGTCACGTTGAATCCCAGAACCTCCGCCTCGGGGGTACGCACCTCCTCCACGAAACCCTTAAGCTCGTGGGGCGCTATCTCCCAGGCTTCGTAGGATATATCCAGCCCATAGTGGCCAAGGGCCGCCTGGAATATGGCGGGCGAGAGGGAGTGGGCAATGGGGTATCCGATAATTCCTAAACGACGAGTCATTGGTGCCTCATACTGTCGAGATAGGACTGGAGGATGATGGCGGCGGCGGCGGCATCGGTGCGGCCTCTGTCCCGCGAAGGCTTACGTCCGGCTTGCCGTAACCGGCTCTCGGCCTCTACGGTGGAGTAGCGCTCGTCCCAGGTAGCCACTTCAAGGTCCATCCCTTCCCGCAGGGCCTCGCAAAATTTCTCCACCTCCTGCGCTTGGCTCCCTTTTTGACCCCGGACCGTCAGGGGCATCCCCACCAGAACTCTCTCAACCTGGTATTCCGAGGCCCTACGTACGATGGCGGCGATGTCGGACTGAATAGCCTTACGTTCAATGAAGCCCAGGGGTGTGGCAAGGGTACCCGAGGGGTCGCTGAGGGCCAGCCCGATACGACGGCTGCCGACATCCAGCGCCAGGACCCTCAGGGCTTGACCTCCCGGCGCACGATTTCTGGCACCTTGGCCAGGGCTTCGGGCAGCTTATCCAGCCGCTTGCCCCCCGCCTGGGCCGTTTCGGGACGGCCTCCGCCTCCACCACCCAGCACCTGGGCCGCCTCACGCACGATGTTCCCGGCGTGGAGGCCCCTATCTATCAGATCGGGCGTCACCATGGAAACCAGCAAGGGGCTGCCGTCCTGCACCAGGGCCAGCACCAGCACCGCGCTGGTAAGCTTGGCCTTGAGCCAGTCGCCCATCTCTCGCAGGGCTTCCACATTGGCTGCCGATGTCCTGGCGGCCAGCACCTTTACTCCGTCCACCTGCTGCACCTGAGACAGGAGCTCCTGGGCTTCGGTCCTTAGACTCCTCCGCTCCAGGTCGGCCACCCGCTTCCGCAGGGCGCTCATCTCGGTCAGGAAGCTCTCCAGACGGCCCTCCAGGTCACCGATGGGGGTATCTAAGCGTCTGGAGATGCTTTGAAGAAGGTCGGTGCGCTCCTGGAACAGCGCCTCGGCGCCTCGGCCGGTGACGGCCTCTACCCGGCGCATGCCGCCGCCGATGCTGGAGTCCCCCAGTATGAATAGCGGGCCCACCTCGCCGGTGACCCCCACGTGGGTGCCGCCGCAAAGCTCCAGACTGAAGGGATCATCAGTGTCGTGGCCCGACATGGCCACCACCCGCACCCTGTCGCCGTACTTGTCGCCGAAGAAGGCCAGGGCTCCCTCCCCTATCGCTTCGGCGTAGGTGGTCTCGCGAGTGGACACCTTCAGGTCCTCCCGAACCTTCTGGTTGGCCAGAGACTGTATCTCCTGGAGCTCCTCCCGAGCCAGAGGGCTGACGTGGGAGTAGTCGAAGCGCAGGCGGTCCGGCGCCACCAAAGACCCGGCCTGCCGCACGTGAGGCCCCAGGACACTTCGTAGGGATGCGTGGAGGAGATGGGTGCCGCTGTGGTTCCGCGCCGTGTCTATACGACGGGTGGGGTCCACCTGGGCGGTCACCGTGTCTCCCAATGATATGTCTCCCTGGGCCACGGAGCCTCGGTGGACAATAAGCCCGGCGATGGGACTCTGGGTATCTTGTACATTAAATATTCCATTGGGTCCGGTGATGGTCCCGGCGTCCCCTATCTGGCCTCCGCCTTCGGCGTAGAAGGGGGTCTCCTTCAGCACCACCTCCACCGGCTGCCCCTGGGTGGCGTGGCCCACGGCTGCGCCGTCCATCAGCAGGGCTGCTACGGTGGACTCCTGCTGTAACCGCTGGTACCCCACGAACTCCACCGCCTCAGCGCCCAGGTCCTCATACTGGGTCTGGAGCTCCATGCCGCCTGTGACTACGTGAGCGGCGCGGGAATCTCGTCGGTGAGCTTCTAACTCCTTCTGGAAACCTTCCATGTCCACTTCCAATCCATGCTCACGAGCGATGGCTGCGGTCTCTTCCACGGGGAATCCATACGTGTCCCACAGTAGAAACGCCTCATCTCCAGAAATCGTTGTGGCCCAATCCTTTAACAAAGGCAGTTGGATATCGGCCTTAGTTACGTCGTCTTCTTCAAGGGATTCAAACGCTTGGTAAGTTAGTGTGGATGCGCTTTCAGCGGCTAGCTCATGCCCGATTTGCTCTAGAGGTTCTGCATCAGGGTCATAAGAGACAAAACCGTATTGCTCAAGAACGAGACTCGCATTCTCAGAACCAGGATTCCTCTGCCTAGCAAATTCAATTATTTCTGGAATGGCATTTCCATGCTGAATACGATATTTAACCATCCCATTTAAAAGATAGGTTCCACGTATCACGGCACTTCCAAACCGCTCTTCTTCAAGACCCACCACTCGCAAAATGAAATCACGGTTGGTGGCCAGGTCCGGATAGGCCTGGCCAAAGCGGCTGATGGCAACGTCGGCCACCTCCGCCAGAAAGGTCTCCTCCAGCCCCAACCGCCGGCCGTAGCGGATGGCTCGCCGGATGACCCGCCGCAGCACGTAGCCCCGGCCCTCGTTGCCCGGCACCACGCCGTCGGAGATGAGAAATGCGGCGGCCCGGGCGTGCTCCGCCACCACCCGGAGGGCGTAGTCAGTATCTCTGTCCTGACCGTAGGCCTTCCCCGAAAGCTCCGAGGCCTTAGCCACCAGGGGTTTAAAAAGGTCCGTGTCGTAGATGCTGTGGGCCCCCTGCATCACCGTGGCCGCCCGCTCCAGCCCCATGCCTGTATCCACGCTGGGAGCAGGCAGGTCGGTACGCTTACCCTCAGGGTCCTGGTAGTACTGCATGAACACCAGGTTCCATAGCTCCACAAACCTCTCGCAGTCGTGGTTAGGATGGCACCCCTCGCCCTCGCCGGCAGGGTACCGAAGGGGCTGGCCGCAGCCGTGCTCGGCGCCGAAGTCGTAGTGGATCTCGCTGCAGGGACCGCAGGGGCCCTCCAGGCCCGCCGGTCCCCACCAGTTTTCCTCGTCGCCGTAGCGGTAGACGCGGTCCGGGCTAAGGCCGATATCGTCCCTCCACAGGTCGAAGGCCTCGTCGTCGGTATGGTGCACGGTGGCGAAGATGCGGTCCGGCGGCAATCCAAATCCTTCCAACTTAGAGGTGACGAACTCCCAGGTCCAGCGGATGGCCTCCTTCTTGAAGTAGTCCCCGATGCTGAAGTTGCCCAGCATCTCGAAGAAGGTGAGGTGCTTGTGGTCTCCCACCTCGTCGATATCCGTCGTGCGGAAGCACTTCTGGCTGGAGGCGAGGCGGCGCGAGGGCGGAGTCTGCTCGCCCACAAAGAAGGGTTTGAAGGGGACCATCCCGGCGCTGGTGAAGAGGAGGGTTGGGTCCCCCGAGGGCACCAGAGATGCGCTGGGCATGCGCAGGTGCCCTTTACCTTCAAAGAAGGTCAGGAAAAGCTCTCGTATCTGGTCGCCGGTCATCGCCATTACGCCTTAGTCAATGCATTTACACCTTCCCAGTGTAGACCGGAGGTGAATTTAGGACAAGGTGGCCCATAGCTAAAAGGAGGCCTTTTCATTGACGAACCACAGGTGATAGCTTATATTTCACCTAATGACAGGGTTAGAGGAGGCAGCATGCAATCCAGCGTCATCGGAAAGATAGATAAGGCACGCCGCTATGCTGAGGAAAAGGAACGAGTCGCCATTACGTCGCTAACGACGACCTTCCACGGTGACCACAGAGACCATTCCGTAACCTACCAGGACGGGACGTGGTCTTGCTCCTGCACCTTCTTCCCTGACCACGGGATGTGCAGTCACACCATGGCCCTCCAGCGAATCCTGGACCCGATGCTGCCTCAGTAATCGGGCCTGCCTTCCTGATCCGCCTTAGCGACCATCCTCGTAGCGCCTGAACACCAGGCAGGCGTTCTGCCCACCGAATCCGAAGGCGTTAGATAACACCACCCGTACGTCCACCTTGCGCGCCTGGTTCGGCACGTAATCAAGGTCACACTGGGGGTCGGGGTGCTCGTAGTTGACGGTAGGATGGACGACGCCGTCGGTGATGGACCTGACACAAGGCACGGCCTCCAGCCCTCCGGCGGCCCCCAGGGAGTGGCCAATCATAGACTTGGTGGAGCTAACCGGTATCTGATACGCCCGCTCCTGGAACAGACCCTTAATTGCCACCGTCTCGACCGCGTCGTTGAGGGGGGTAGAGGTACCGTGGGCGTTGATGTAGTCGACCTCGTCCAGACCCACGCCCGCATCCTTCAGCGCAATCCTCATGGCCCTCATGGCCCCCTCCCCTGATTCATCGGGCTTCACCGTATGGTAGGCGTCAGAGGTGGAGCCAAAGCCCGCCACCTCACAGAGGATGTTGGCACCACGATTCAGGGCATGCTCCGCCGTCTCCAGCACCAGAACAGATGCTCCCTCGGCGGGAACAAAGCCATCGCGCTGGGCGTCAAAGGGGCGGCTGGCCTTCTGGGGTTCATCGTTGCGTGTGCTAAGGGCCCGCATGGTGCAGAAGCCCGCCAGCCCCAGCTGGCTGATTCCCGCTTCGGTGCCTCCGGTAAGCATCACGTCAGCGGCGCCGCGACGCAGGGTCTCCATAGCCTCGCCGATGGCTTGGTTGGAGGCGGCGCAGGCAGTGATAACCGTGGAGTTATACCCCGTCAGCCCCAGAATGCGACTCACGTTGGAAGCCGCCATATTGGGCAGGGTCATAGGAAAAAAGAAGGGGGACACCCTCATCCCTCCGCGCTCCACCAAAACACGGCATCCCTCCTCGGTGGTAGGGAACCCTCCGTTGCCGTTGCCCAGCAGCACACCAATCCGATGGGACTCCTTGGAACTTATTTTAAGGTCCGCATCCTCCACGGCTTGCAGGGCGGCGGCCACCGCCAGTTGGGAAAATCGGGCCATACGCCGAGCCTCTTTGGTATCGATGTACTGGACCGGGTCGAAGCCCTTGACTTCACCGGCAATCTGGCAGGGAAAGGGCGATGGGTCGCAGAGGGTCATGGGGCCAACGCCTGATTTCCCGGCCACCAGCCCCTCCCAGAACTCCTGAGCCGTGAGGCCCAGGGGAGTAAGGGCCCCTATGCCCGTTACCACAACCTTGGGTCTGCTCATGCCTACCTGCGCGTGGCCCTGAGGATGGAGGATGCCATATCTAGCTCAGGATAAATTTCCGGCTCTATGTCCAAGATGACCTCTCTAACCTCCGCCGCCAGAAAGAGAGAACCTGTGGCTAGAATAAAGTCGTCCTTCCCCACTATAGCCATGGCCTTATCGACTGCTTGCGCCACGTTCTCAGCTTGGCATACTTCCACTCCCTTGGAAGCAAAAGCCTGAGCCAAATCCTCCGTTGGTACGGCCCGGGGGTGCCGCGATCGGGTGGCCACCACCAGGGGGGTTAAAGTCACCAGCTCATCCATCATTCCCCCAAGGTTCTTGTCTCGGGAGGCACCGAAGATTACGACCGGCCTCCGGACCTTAAAATACTGGCCCAAGGACTGACATAGCCGAGCCATGGAGTGGGGATTATGGGCGCCATCGGACAATATCACCGGGTCTTTCTCCAAGACCTCCATGCGGCAGGGCCAGGTAACTTTCCTAAATCCCTCTTTGAGGGACTCGCCTGAGATCGCCCATCCCTGCTCCATGAGAGTTTCCAGAACACCTACGGCGATGGCCGCGTTCTCTAGCTGGTGGACTCCCAGCAGAGGCATCCACAGGTCATACTGCCCCAGTCTTCCGTTAACTCCAAAGGACTGGCCCTCCAGACTAAAGGGTCCACCATTCCAGGTTATATCGTCGCCGACCTCCCACAGCGGGGCGTGGTTCTGATCGCAGACAAGGCGTATTTCATTCCTGGCCGCCGTCTCCTGGGGTGCGCTGATCACCACCACGCCGGGCTTTACAATCCCAGCTTTCTCTTGGGCAATCTGCTCTATAGTGTCTCCAAGGATGGCGGTGTGGTCCAGGCTCAGCGAGGTGATGGCGCAGACCCGGGGGGAAACCAGGTTGGTTGAGTCGAGGCGCCCTCCTAGTCCCACCTCCATCACCTGGAAGTGGGCTTTTAGCTCACGGAAGTGAAGGAACGCCATGGCGGTAAGGGTCTCGAACAGGGTCATGCTTCCGTGGTCCTCTACTTGACCCACCTTAATCACATGAGGCCAGACCCCTTCCAACAGAGAGCAGAACTCCGCCTCGCTTACCGCACTACCATTGACGCCGATTCGCTCCCGAAAGGTGTGCAGGTGAGGAGATGTGAACGTGCCGGTAGTGTACCCCTGGCTGGCCAAAACCGAGGTCACCATGGCGGCGGTGCTGCCCTTTCCCTTGGTCCCAGCGATATGGACCGTGGGAATATCCAGGTGTGGGTTACCCAGCGACTGGAGCAGGGCCCTAATCCGGCTCAGGTCAAACTTTACGCGGGGGCCCCGTGGGGCACGAAACCGTTCAAAGTCCACCAACCCCAGGAGAAGGTCCAGGGCGGATTTGTAGTCCAAGGTTTCCTTTCTGCGCGAGTACGATATAGCTGTCGATAGGCCAGTCAATTATACCCCAAGAGACCACTGTTATGAGGAGGTGAATTGGTCAAGGAATCACCGCTCAAATTTAAATACCTTCATGGCTGTCTTGCCCATGACCCACTCTCGGTCCTGCTGGTCCTCGAAAGCCGGATGCTCCCTCACACCCCCCAGCGCGTTCCGATAGCCTTCTCGGCTGCTGACAGGGGGATAGTCGCTGCCCCACATCATCCGCTGTGGAGTGAAAGCCTCAGTGGCCATCTCGATTAAAGGCGGGGTATCGTCAAATGCCCATTGGGTGCCAAGCACTGTAGGGCGGACGCTGATCTCGCCCAGGCCACCGACTTTAATGTAGGTGTTAGGATAGTTGGCCAGGCTAAGGGCTTTCTTATACGCCGTGTAAGGTGGCTCCTCACTAGGCTTCACTCCCGCCAGGTGCTCTATGACGATATTTAGGTCCGGTAACTGGGCTACCAAACTGCTGAACTCATCTGAAGCAAAATTCGCCACGTTCCCCAGGACGCTAACCACCAGACCCAATTGAGAGGCCTTCTTCCAGATAGCCAGGGGGTCTGGGCCCGGCGAACGCTCTAAAGGACTCAGGCGCAACCCCACCGCTCCTTTGCCGGCCCACTCCTCCAAGACCTGAGGCGCATCGGGCTTCGACGTATCCACCAGCACCACCACTTTAAATCGGCCCGGAAACCGTTCGGCGCATTCTAATAGGTAGCTATTGTCGTAGCACCCGCGATGCTGGATGAGGGCTGCTTTCCCCACTCCATTGAGGTTCATCTGGGTGAGCAGAAGCTCCACGGGCTCAAACCAACTCAGCCCGGCGTGACAATGGGTGTCAACTATCTGCATCTCCACGCCTCCACGGATGCTATCCGCCCCAGACGTATTATGCCTTAGTCTCTGAGGCGGGGGCAGAGACGCATGGCGTTTTCGCCTAGAATCTTCTTCTTGGCGCTGTCGGATAGACCCGGCCACTCTACCACCTGCTGTACCGCTTCCGGCCAGGCCGTATCACCGTGGGGCCAGTCGGTGGCAAAGATCAGCACATCCTCTCCCACCACGTCCACAACGGCCTCAAGAGTACGCTCCCACGTGTCTATACCGTGAAAGTATCGTCCGCCCTTAACCACCTCCGTAGGTGAGTGCTTTAGGTAGGGCACATGGTGGGGCGAAAGGACGTAGTGGCTGTCGAAACGGTCCAGGATAGCCGGGAGCCATCCGGCGGCGGTCTCCACAATTGCGGCCCGCAGGGTGGGAAACCGCTCCATGATGCCTCCGCCTATGAGGGCGCCCATAGCCGCCATACCCGCCCAGGGGTTCCCCAGGGCATGCTGCAAGAACCACGCCCCTCGCAGGTCAAAGGTCCCAGGACCGTAGGGAGGCCGTGCTGTGCCGCCGTGGATTAGAATGGGTAGGTCAGTCTCCTGGGCCGCCTCGTATATTGGGTAAAGGCTCTGGCTGTCCAGAAGGACGTTGTTTGGTCCCTGGGGTGAGAAGTACACGCCCACAAAGTTAAGGTCCTTCTTAGCCCAGAGCCTGATCTCCTCGGCGGCCGTTTTGGGATCCCTTAGATTGGCAACCAGCGTCCACTTGAGCCTGTGAGGAGCCTGAGAGCAGAAATCGCTGACCCAGCGGTGATAGGCTTCATATAGGGCATTTTCAAAGCCCATGTCGTGGAGGGCGCAGTAGCTGGATACGTGGGTAGGATACAGGACATCCACATCTACAAAGGAGGCGTCCATGTCCTCTAGCCTGGCCTTTACATCCCAGCTCACCTCAGGCCGTATGAAGGGTAAATTTCCACGGTCGGGGCGGCCAAAGTTGGGACGCCCATCCGAAGAGGGCTGAAGGATGAACTCCCTGGGCGTCAGGCCAAAGGAGTCGGCTTCCCCAAGGGCGTTGTCGGAGATCACCGGCGCCAAGATGGCGTGGCGGCCAGCCGCCATAGCTCCTTTGCCCCCCTGCTTGATGTTCTCCTCGATAGCCCGCTTTAGCCGCTCGAAGTCCTTCTGATACGCCGGGTCAATATAGCCATCGTACATCTCATGGGGTCGCTCCATGATGTGAGAATCCATATCAATGACTTTCCAGCCGTTCCAGGCCATTGTCTCGTCCTCCCAGCTTCAGCTTTGTTGTTGAGTCGTCGGTGGGATTGTTGAAGTCAGCGCTAGTCTATGAAGGAGACGACACTGCTGTCAACGCCACAGTCTCCTGGCAAATGGAGAGCGTGCCTCTAATGATCCCTGATGTGTGACGGCATGAATCCAAGGGCTATCTTCAAGCCGTCTACGCGGCCCACCTTCTTTACAAAGTCTATATTCCCCGCCACAGGTTGGGGTTCAAAGCCGAAAACCGCCTGCACCGTGTCCGACTCCGGGTAGTTGGGTACTGGCAGCATAGCCAACTGGTCAAGGGTCACCGGGGGCCGTGGTATGACCCTCTGCATCAACCAAACCGGATACCGTATTAGGGATAGCGGTACGTGTAGCTTTACTCGCCTAACCCCGATCGTCTCGGCGATGATGTCGACTATCCGTTCGTAGGTAAGGCGCTCCGGCCCCCCTAATTCTACCAACCTATTTTCCATGTCCGCATTGTCTATTGAACTGACTACACACCGCGCTACATCGTCCGCCGCCACGGGTTGGAACTGGTTCTGGCCCGACCCGATTACGGGGACCACAGGCAGTGCTTTAACCAGACCCGCCAGCGAGTTCATGAACTCGTCACCTTCACCAAACAGCAGCGACGGTCTCAAAATAGTGTAGGGTATGCCACTTCGTATGACCGCCTGCTCGCCCTGCCACTTGCTGTACAGGTACCGCAGCCGTGGAGTGTTCTGGGCGCCGATGGCGCTCACGTGGACGAAGCTTTTTACCCCCGCCGTCGAGGCAGCCCTGAGAACATTTAGGACTCCTTGAACGTTTACGCGATAAAACGTGGCGCCGCGCTTCTCTCGAATTATAGCCACCAGGTGAACCACGGCCTCCAGATCGTAAAAGGCCGTTCTTAACGAGGGGGGGTCCGAGACGCTCCCGTAGTGAATGTCTACCCTGTCCTGGTCAAGAACGGCCTCAGCGCCAGGCGAATGGACCAGGCAACGCACCTCCTTGCCCTTTTCGAGAAGAGCCTTGACCACTCGCCTGCCTAAGAACCCCGTTGCTCCCGTTACCAGAACTGTCATTCCAGTCACCAGACCTGTAGCAGGAGGCTAACAGAGGGTGCACGTAGTGTCAACGTGAAACCCCTGATGCAACGACCCTGGTTGAACTACAACACCTTGTGGCGCTAACGTTGAATTTTGCTCCATTTTGTAATTTCCATCACTTACCGCCTTGACCTATCAGGGCCTTTATAATATGGTTGTTGGCACCTCGTAGACCATGTTTACACACCTTCACGTTCACTCCGAGTACAGCCTCCTCGACGGCATAAGCCGTATACCGCAGCTCATAAACCAGGCATCAACCCTGGGCATGGACTCCCTGGCAATTACGGATCATGGGTCTCTATATGGCGTGGTGGACTTCTATTCAGCGGCCCACGAGGCAGGAATAAAGCCCATAATTGGGTGTGAAATCTACGAGGCCAACAATAATCGCCACACAAAGGACCCCTCGGAGAAAAGCCCCTCTCACCTAACGGTCCTGGCCCAGAATAACGCCGGCTATAAGAACCTAATTCAACTGGTAACCAAAGCCCACCTGGAAGGCTTCTACTACCGCCCTCGGGTAGATGACGAGTTGCTGGAGAAGCATGGCGAGGGGCTGGTAGTCCTGTCTGGCTGCCCCAGCGCCAAGATACCACGGCTCATCGCTGAGGGGCGCATGGAGGACGCGGCGGCCCGAGCCCGCTGGTACCAGAAGCTCTTTGAGGGTCGGTTCTTCCTGGAGATCCAGCAGCACGCCCACATTCCAGAGTTACCGGCCATCAACAAAGCCCTGGTATCCATGAGCAAAGACCTGGACATCCCCCTGGTGGCCACCAACGACAGCCACTACACCTACAAAGAAGACGCCCACCTCCAAGACATACGCATCTGTATCCACACCAACACCACCATCCACGATGAGACCCGCCTCAGAATGGAGGACGATTCCTTCTATCTAAAAAGTCCTCAGGAGATGGCTGACCTCTTTAGAGAGCTGCCTGAGGCCGTCTCCAATACCCAGCGCATCGCTGAGATGTGCCAGACCAGCCTGGAGTTCGGGAAGCTGCATCTCCCCAGCTACCCCGTGCCCGATGGAGGTGACGCCGACGAGTTTTTGGCGAAGCTATGCTGGGAAGGGCTCCCACGCCTTTACGGCACGCCTACTCCTGAAGCTGAGGCGCGGTTGAAGTATGAGTTGGAGGTTATTAAGCAGACCCGTTTTGCCAACTACTTCCTTGTGGTGTGGGAGATAGGTTCCTTTGCCAGGCAGAACCGGATCCTCCTGGCGGTCCGCGGCAGCGCCGCTGCCAGCCTCGCCCTTTACTGCCTCGGCGTTACCGAGGTGGACCCCCTGGAGCACAAACTTGTCTTCGAGCGGTTCCTCAACGTGGAGCGCAAGGAGATGCCCGACATTGACATGGACTTTCAGGACGATCGTCGAGACGAGATTCTAAACTACGTCACCCGGCGCTACGGCAAAGATAAGGTGGCCCAGATAATCACCTTCGGCACCCTTGGACCCAAGGCCGCCATCAGAGATGTCGGGAAGGCCCTGGGCATGGGGTACGCTGACACCGACAAAATAGCCCGACTGCTTCCCTTCAAGGCGCGTACTCTCAGCGAGTCCCTGGAGTCTATCCCGGAAATGCGTGAGATGTATGACACCGATGAAGCCATCCATGATCTGATAGACAACGCCCGCGGCTTGGAAGGCATTCCCCACCACGTGAGCACCCACGCCGCCGGGGTGGTCATCTCCGAGGAGCCCCTTACGGAGTACGTGCCTCTACAGCGTCCGGCTCGGGGCGATGAGACCAGTGAAGCAGCCATGACTCAGTACGCCATGGATCCCATCGCCAAACTGGGCCTGCTGAAGATGGACTTCTTGGGCCTCACCAACCTAACCATCCTGGACAAGACCCTCAAAATGCTGGATCAGACTAGGGGGTTGAAGCTAGACCTCCAGAAGATTCCTTTGGACGATGAGAAGGCCTTTCAGCTCCTCTCCTCCGGACAAACCAATGAGGTGTTCCAGCTGGAGAGCGCCGGGATGCAGCGCAACATAAAGGAGCTAAAACCCTCCTCCCTTAATGACGTTGCGGCCATGATAGCTCTCTACCGTCCCGGACCCATGGAGCAGATCCCCACTTTCATCGAGGCCAAGCACGGTCGATCGCCCGTTCGGTCCCCCCATCCAAGCCTGGACGAGATTTTGAAGGACACCTATGGCGTCATTGTCTTCCAGGACCAGGTGCTGCTCCTTCTTCAGACCTTTGCCGGTTACAGCCTTGGTGAGGCCGACATTGTCAGGAAGGCCATGGGCAAAAAGATCCCAGAGCTAATGCAACAGGAGCGGGAGCGGTTCCTCAAGGGGGCACAGAAAAAAGGGTTCAGCCTAAAGCAGGCCCAGGAGGTATTCAACCTCATTGAACCCTTTGCCGGTTACGCTTTCAACAAGGCCCACAGCGTAAGCTACGCGCAGATATCCTATTGGACGGCCTACTTCAAGGCCAACTACCGCCTGGAGTACATGACCTCCGTCCTCAACGCCCGCCGGGACCAGCCTGAGAAGATGAATAACGCCATCAATGAGTGCCTTCGAATGAGCATACCCGTACTTACGCCAGACATAAACCGTAGCGAGGTCGACTTTACAATCGACCAGGGCTCTAAAGAAGAGCCGGGGATAAGATTCGGCCTAGCCGCCATCAAGAACCTGGGCGAAGGGGCCGTGGCACCCATCGTAGAGGTACGCAATGAAGCAGGGCCTTACAAGTCCTTAGCCGACTTTAGCCGTCGCGTCAACCTACAGAGTCTCAACCGTCGGGCCCTGGAAAGCATGATCAAAGCAGGCGCTTTTGACTGCCTCGGGAAGCGGGGCTCCGTACTCAAGGTCATGGATTCCATTCTGGCCCAGTCTCAACTGGAGGCGCGCATGCGCCAAACGGGGCAGACCAGCCTGTTCCAGGGCCACGTAAGCGACGCAGATTATCCCACGATGGCCTTGAACCTGGATGGCGAGGACGCCTTAATCGGTGAAAAGGTGGCCTGGGAAAAGGAGCTTCTGGGTATTCCCCTCTCCTCCAACCCCCTAAAAAATCTGGTCACCAAGGTGCCATCCCGCGTTATAGCATCCCTGGACCAGATAGATGCTGAGATGGAAGGTCAGCAGGTCACGATTCTAGGTCAGCTATCCTCGGCTCAGCAGCGATTCACCAAAGACCAACGCCAGTACCTTAGCGCTTCCCTGGAGCTGCTGGGAGGCTCCCTGGAGGTGGTCGCTTGGCCCCAAATCCTGGAGAAGACCCGCAATGTGTGGCAGGAGAGCCATCTTCTGTTGGTGAACGGCAAGGTGGTGGTCCGAGGCGAGGACCTGTCCATCTACTGTAGCGATGCTCGGGAATACACCGGCACTGATAAAGAGGACAGAAGCGACAATGACACCCCACCTAATGGAGCAAAGGCCAACGGTTTCAACGGCAAGGCCAGTGAAGCCGCAGCGTCACCTTGCACCCTATTGATTACTATGGAGGAGTCCACCAACCAGGAGGGTGACACCAACCTCCTGCGGGACGCTGTGGAAACCATGCTGGAGTACCCCGGCGCCGACCGGGTTCATCTAAATATTCGTTCCCATGATAAACAGGTACGGTTAGACATGCCCTTTACGGTGGGGTACTGCCCCGAGTTACAGGTGAGGCTGGAAGGCCTGCTGGGACCCGGAAATGTATCCGTGACGATGGGAAAGACCAACGGTAATGGCAACGGACAGAATGGACTTGCCGAAAGTTGAGTCTGGAAAAAGGTTGACTCCTCCCTGTAACTATCCACTGGGTGGAGCATTACCATGAAGTGGGTCTACCTGACCACCGCACCCGATGAGTGGACCGCCCAAATCTGGCGGAGCCTCCTGCTGGAAGACGGAATCCCCGTGATGCTGCGGGCCGGCGATGTCACCTCTTTCCTTGGCTCCTCACCCTTTCCTACCAGGCTGATGGTGGACGAGGCACGCAAAGAGGAAGCCCTGGATCTCCTCAATGAGCAGATTCAACCTGACTAGCGAAAGCGGCTTCCGCCTTCAGGAGGCGCTCCTTGACCAGCAGACCACCAGCGCCGTATCCGTGGAGACCGCCGTCGCTGCCGATGACGCGGTGGCAGGGGATAACTATCGGCACCCAGTTCCTGGCCATGGCCTGTCCCGCCGCCCGATAGGCCCCCGGCCTGCCGGCCCGGGCCGCCAGCCATGCGTAGCTCCTGGTCTCGCCCAAGGGGATGGAGCGACAGGCTTCCCAGGCGGCTCTATGAAAGGCTGGAGCGCCCTCCAGGTCCAATTGTATCTGGTCCAGGCAGAGGGGCTTGCCGGCAAAGAAGTCCTGAATCTGCTCCCTCACCTCTCTTACCGGTCCCTGATCGAACACTGCCCCCATTATTTGAGGCGTGAGGCTCTCAACAGCCTCTTGAGGCGACGATCTCATAGAGGAGTACCGCAGGCCTCTGTCCGAGACGGCTGCGGCATACCAACCAAAATCGGTAGGGAAAACATCATAGTACAGCTTCATCAAAGCTACCTCCCGCAGGTGGCGATAGTATACCCGATGTCAGGGGGCGGTCTCCACCGGCCATTAGAGCTGTCGGAGAGGCTAATTGCCTACTTTTTTATTAGACGCTAAAGTATTGACTAAAAGTAAATTGCCTCTTAACCTGAGCGCAGGCCCTTGCCACTAGGTCCAGGTCCGAATCTCCACCACTAGGAGGTTGCCATGGTTCCGGATATACGCCTAACCGAGGTATCCCGTGAAGACGTCCAACGCATGGCCCACTGGCTTGAGGACCCTGAGGTGATGGCCCTGTGGTACGGCGCCGACGAGAATGGAGATCCCCTTCACATAGGCTACTCGCCCAAAGCCATTCTGAGGGCCAGTGATGAGGAGTGGAAACAGACGTTTGATGACGAGGTCCGCAAAATCTTCTCTATCTACGATGCCCACGAAGGCCACATTGGCGAGGCTCAGATGGTCATTGAGCCTCCTCTACACGAGGCCCAGGTCTTCGTAATCATCGGGCGAAAGGACCTTTGGCTCCACCACTACGGCTCCGCCGCCATGTTTCAGCTTTTGGATATCGCCTTTTCTACCTACAAGCTGCACAGGGCCTGGGTGGATGTACCAGACTACAATATCCATGCGCTCCATATGTGTGAGCGACTGGGCTTCTTACTGGAGGGACACCTCCGCAGTACCCACCCTAAGGACGGCAAATGGTACGACTCTCTGATCATGGGGCTGCTGGAGAGGGAATTTTCCAGGAGAAGGCCCAAATTAATAGAGCAGGTCCATACTCCACCAGCTTAAAATATCTGATTAGATGGGTTGCATTACGTGAATTTTGTCGTTTTCCCTTGCCAACATGTAAAACATTAGCTATGATGCTGGAAATCCCGTAGTCAGGAGGGCATAGCCATGATTGGCAAGTTCAAGTTGGATATTCTATACTGCGTGCCTTGAGGCCACCACGCCACCGCTGCCTGGATGGTAAGCGAGTTTTTCCAAGCCTACGGCACCGACGTTGCCATCAGCGTCACCGCCAGTGATGGGGGCCGCTTCGAGGTCCGCTTCAACGACGAGAAGATCTTTGACCGCAAGGAAGCGGGTAACATCTACCCCAGCCTCACCAACATACGTGAGATGAAGTCGGTCATCAACCAAAAGCTGGAGGCCGTTGCCGCAGACGACTAAAGTCTAGCCTTTGTAAACCAACACTTCGGCTATAAGTGCAGAGCGCCTCCCGTTTTCAGGAGGCGCTTTGCTGTATACCGTAAATGAACGGCTCAAAAGTCTTCAATTGCCGTTTCCAGACTCTAGTGGGGCCTGAGGCATGAATACCCATCCAAGAAGATAGATGCCAACAAGCGGCAGAATGCCGGTAAGTAGACCTATGGAGAGGAACAGGAGCCTTACCAGCCAAGGATTGAATGAAAATCTCTCGGCTATACCACCGCAAACACCGAGTATAAGCTTGTTTGTCCTGGAACGATAAAGCTTTTTCAATCTCTCACCACCTCCTGAGAAGTTTGATAACGCTAGGTAGACGCCCTCCCCCGACGAATGGCCCGGCCCGGCAGTGCGCCGGTGTGTTGGGCCTCCTCCACCACCACCTTGCCGTTGACTATCACGTAGTCTATCCCTATGGGGAACTGTTTAGGCTGGCTTTTAGTAGCCGGGGCTTTCACCGTCTCAGGGTTGAACACCACGATGTCCGCCTTCATACCATCCCTTAAAATACCTCTGTCGGGAATACCCAGGCGCTGGGCCGGGAAGGAGGTCATCTTGCGGACGGCCTCGGGAAGCCGGAGGTGCTTTTCCGCCCGGACGAATTCCGCCAGAACAATGGGAAAGCAGCCATAGCTCCTGGGGCTGGGATACTCGCCAAGGAGTATGGCATCGCTGGCTATCATACCGCAGGGGTGAGACACAAAGTCCGGCAGGGTCTGAGGATTAGTTCCCAGGCCCACCATGGATACTCCCAGTTTCTCCTCAAAGAGCAGGTCAAAGAAAGCGTCGGCCGGGTCCTGTCCCCGCATCTCCGCGATATCTACGGGCCGCCGTCCATCATATTTCGCGTTTCCCGCCTGGGTGAAGTTAGTCAGCCAGCTATCTTCCAACCGCTCCCTGGAAATCTCTTTTTTCATCCTAGCCCGGTCCTCGGGATCCTTCAGCGCCGCCATGAGCCGTTCCGGGCCGCCGTCCTTGGCCCAGTTAGGTATGGCTATGGTGGCGCTGGTCCCCGAGTAGGGATAGGTATAGCAATCGAAGGTCACATCCAGACCCTCTTCACGAGCGTCATCCACCAGCCCAAGGTAGTCCAGGTGGCTTCCAACCCCCTGGGCGCTCTGCCGATAGTGGGTCAGGTGGAGGGCAACACCGCTGCGTCTCCCAATTTCCAGGGCCTCCTCCCAGGGCGCCAGCAGCCCCTGTGCACGGAGGGCTGACCTGGTGTGGGTGTGGTAGAAGCCTCCTAGCTGGGCTGCCGTTTCTGACAATGCTACCAGCTCGTCCGTGTTGGCATAGGACCCCGGGGGATAGTCGAGGCCTGTGGAGAGCCCCCAAGCTCCTTCCTCCATGGCCTCACGCACCACCGACTTCATCTCCTCCAGCTCCGACCCCGTCGCCGGACGGTTGTTCCACCCGAGGGCCCAGATACGCACCGGCGAATTGCCAAGGATGTAGGCCACGTTGATGGCGACCCTGTTGTCGTACTTGTCGAGCAGCTCTGCCACGGTGAGCCAGTCCGCCGGCATGGGAGGGTAACCGTTGAGGCCCGCATCGAGCCATATATAGCGGTGCAGCTCTTCCTGGCTCTTGAAGGGGGCATGAGAGATGCCATCGATCCCCACAAGCTCTGTGGTGACGCCCTGGCGAACCTTGGGCTGGTGCTCCGGCTCTCCGAGGATGGTAAGGCCTGTATGTGCATGAAGATCGATGAACCCCGGGCAGACCACCCGGCCTGCCGCGTCGATGGTCTTGGTCGCTTGCACCGACGTCAGCTCGCCTCGAATGATCCGAACCGTCTCCCCCTCCACACCCACGGCGGCGTAGAACCCAGGACTCCCCGTGCCATCTACAATCAGCCCGTTTTTGATGAGCAGGTCCAGCATGCTTCACCTCCACCCGGAAAGAATCTCGACTAAGCCCCAAGTCGATTTCGCACCATAATAGCACAGGGCACCTCGCGATAAGACAGGAACAGATGGCCCAGGCCCTGAGGGACGCTAAGGTAAGTAACCCCCAATCCGAGACCATTGATTATTGGGCGGTACCCATGCAGAATAAACCGGTGGAACGCCCTGGTTTTCGACCCATAGGCACCCCCGTAGAGGAGCTGGATACCCCAGCCCTGGTACTGGACCTGGCCGCCGCGGAGCACAACATCCGCACCGTGCACTCCTTTTTTGAAGGCCGAGTCGCCAAGATTCGGCCCCATATCAAGACCCACAACTGCCCAGCCATTGGGTGGCTGCAGCTGGCCTCGGGCGGCACAGCGGGAGGTATCTGTACCGCCAAGGTAGGACAGGCGGAAGTATTTGCCCAAAATGGCTTCAATGACATCCTCATCGCCAACGAGATAGTCACCAGGAACAAGATAGACCGCCTTTGCGCGCTGGCCCGACGCTGTAGCGTGACGGTGGCCGTCGACAGCCCTGATAACGTGAAAGACTTGTCCCAGGCTTCCACGGCCAATAGCGTGACCCTCGGGATACTGGTAGACGTTAACAGCCGACAGAACAGGTGCGGCGTTGAGCCGGGCCAGCCGGCGCTAGATTTGGCCAGGATAGTCGCCAGTTCTCCCGGGCTCCATTTCGCCGGGCTGATGTCTTATGAAGGCTGTATTCTTCATGCCGAGTACCAGGACCTGGTGGACGAAACCAGGAGTGTCATCCAGCTCGTCCTGGACACTCGGGAGATGATAGAGAAGGCCGGGTTCCCGGTGGAGACGGTAAGCGTAGGCGGTACCCACAACTACGAGATTGCGGGCGACGTGGCAGGCGTAACCGAGGTCCAAGCTGGCTCCTACGTGCTAATGGACAACTCTTACCTCCCATACCGGCCCCAGCTAAAACTCGCCCTTAGAGTGCTGGGAACCGTAATAAGCCGTCAGGAGGCCGAGGTGGCCGTGGCCGATGTGGGCCAGAAGGCCATCGGCGCTGACCAGAGCCTGCCGACGCTGGAAGGAATCCCCGGAGCCGGGGTTAAGAGGCTCAGCGCCGAGCACAGCATTATAGCCCTGGAGAATGAAGCCCAGGACAAACTAGACCTGGGTTCTAAGGTCTGGATGACTCCCTACGACGCCGAGGTATGCATAAACCTGTACAACTATGTAAACGTTGTCAGGAACGGCAAGCTGGAAGCAATCTGGGAGGTTTCTGCCAGGGGCAGGTACGACTAACCACGGAAGGAGTTGACCATTGGAGGCCCACCAGCCACTACCCGGAACCCCTGTTGAGGAGTTGGATACACCTTGCCTCCTCCTGGACATGGAGGCGCTAGAGCATAACATTGGGGTCATGGCAAACTACTATCGGGACAAGGCAGCCAAGCTGCGGCCCCACATCAAAAACCACAAGAGCCCCGCCCTTGCTCACATGCAGATACGCGCCGGAGGGACCGTAGGAGGCGTCTGCGTCGCCAAGGTATCCGAGGCTGAGGTTATGGTCCAGGGCGGCATACCCCAGGTGTTAATCGCCAACCAGGTTGTCACCCGGGACAAAATAGCCCGGCTGATGGCCCTGGCCAAACGAGCCGATATGCTGGTAGCCTGCGACGATCCCCGCAACGCCAGGGACCTATCAGAAGGAGCTCAAGCCTCTGGAGCCCAGCTAGGTGTCCTGGTGGAGATAGACACACAGATGGGTCGCTGTGGTGTACGGTCCGTCGAGGACGGGGTGCGACTGGCCGAAAGCATCGATACCCTGCCGGGCATAACTTTTCGGGGCATCATGAGCCATCAGAACTTTACCCCCACCACCGAGAGGGAGACGCGAGTATTGGAGGGCCGCCGCATCATCCAGAAGGTCCTGGACCTGAAGGAGGCCCTGGTGCAAAGTGGGCTCCCGGTGGAGATCGTTTCCACCGGCGAGACCTGGAGCTATGACGTGGCGGGAGAGATCCCAGGGGTTACGGAGATTCAGGGCGGCACCTATCTGCTGATGGAGACCCGCCACAGCTATATGTCGGAGTTCGACTACGCCGCCAAGGTACTGGGCACTGTGGTCAGCGCGCCACGGCCCGGAATAGCCGTGGGCGATGTTGGCATCAAAGCGATCGGCGCCTCGCGAGGGCTACCATCGGTGGAAGGGCTGGAGGGCGTAACGGTGGAGGCCCTCCACGCCGAGCATACAATGCTGAAGCTGAGCGATGGCACACGTCTCCGGCCCGGCGACAAGTTTACCCTCATCCCCGCCCAGCAAGACATTATGGTGAACCGCTGGGACCGTTACGTAGCCGTGCGCGACGGCAAAGTGGAGGCGGTATGGGATATCTCTGCCCGCGGCTGCCATCACTAACGGGAACCTGTCCCTGGGCAAGCTAACCCCATGTGGAGGATTCTTACTTGCTATCCTTAGTGCACCCAAGGGTAAGTTTTCAGAACTCATTCCCTCTCTTTCAGCACACTGCACCCCGATGTCACATCGGGGTCATGCTGAAGGAGTCCCGATCATATCGGGATGACTGAAGCATCCCACTTTAGTCTAAGAGAGATACTTCGCCCCGATGTGGCATCGGGACTCAGTATGACATTGAGCGGAGTATAACGTAAAAATGGGTATCCACACCTTCCCGGATAACTCGCGCGTCTAGTAAGTTAATTGACCTCTATACTCGCCAAACGTATACTTCGCCCGTAGGCGACCAGGAGGACTTATTGTTTAGTCGCATCATTGTTCCCCTCGATGGCTCTAAGCTAGCCGAAGCGGTCCTTCCCTACGTGAGGGTTTTTGCCAGGGCCTTCGACTCCAAGGTCTCCCTGCTGCAAGCCATGGACCTGGAAAGCGGTTCTTTCCCGGCGGACCTCATCGGCCTGATGTCCGAAGCTAAGGCCGAGGAGACAAGGGAGCTGGCCCGCCGCACCGGAGAGGAATACCTGGCCAGGCTTGAAAAGACAATGGGGGCCATTGAGGTTGAACGAATCATCGGAGCAGGGCAGCCCGACAAGGTTATCGTAGAAGAGTCGGGTCGCGACAGCGCAACCAACCTCATAGCCATGTCCACTCACGGCAGAAGCGGTATAGGCCGGTGGATAGTTGGCAGCGTCACGGACAAGGTGACCCACAACGTCACCAGCTCAATGCTGGTGGTGCGCCCAGACGGAGAGGACAACCAGGTTGAAGGCGAAGCCCACTTAAGAAGGATCATTGTTCCTCTTGACGGCTCTGAGGTTTCGGAGAAGGCCCTTCCCGCCGCCGGGGAGCTGGCAAGAAAGTTTAGCCTGGATATATCCCTCATACGCGTGGTCTCCACAGTCCAGCTGTCCATGGCAGGTGACTGGCCGACAGGTTACCCAGACGTGCTGGGAGAACTGGAGAACGAGGCCCGTGACTACCTGGGGGCCAAAGAGAGAGAGCTCACTACCCAGGGGATCGACAGGGTGGAATCTCAGGTGGTACTGGGCGACACGGCGGCCCAGATTGTGGACCTGGCCCGACGGTATGGGGAAAGCCTGGTGGTAATGACATGCACAGGCAGGTCCGGCCTGAGTAGAGCCTTACTCGGCAGCATAGCCGACCGAGTAGTTAGGTCCTGCGAGGCGCCGGTGCTCTTGGTACACGCCTGTGGTACTCTCTGACTGCAAAAAAGGTCTTTATAACCCCGCCTCAAGGCCATACACTTCGGTCAAGGGGAAGCTGTCAAACCAGCCAAACCAGAAGGCCATGTGTCCCGGCAACTCGCCTAGAGCGTTGTCAATCTCTGGAACAACCTCAGGGTTAATTACGTTTGTGAAGAACAAAAGCTCTATAAACACCGGGACAAAGGCTATGTTCTCGCTTTCTCCCATGCTGCGGAAAAGGGTTGGGTCATCATTTGCACGGGTGAAGACATAGCCCAGGGTTTCCCGCATCATCCTGGTGGCCTCCCTCTGAGGCGCAGAGACTCCAGTGGCGGTGGTGGTAGCAGTCGGAGTTACCGTAACAGCGGTTTCCAGGGTGGTTACGGGAGTAGATGGAACGCTGTTGGCGACCTCGGAAGTATTCCTTGGCGTTGGGCTAACGCCGGGCTCGGGCGTAGCGGTGTTAATCGCCCTGCCGCAAGCAGCCAGAAAGAAAACGGCGGCAATAAGGATCAAAAAGTTCCGTGTCATTAAGGCGTCACTGCAACCACCTACGAACAGGCCGGCAGGGTGGGATCCAGTGAGGATTTCTCGATCCCTCTAACCCGGTCACGCCGTAGCGCGACGGAAGAGCCACGTGGTCACTATCATCAGGAACCCTACCATAACCACCGTCACCCAAAGACCGGTAATTATTGTGCTCCATTCCCAGCCTTCGATCACAATGGCACGCATGGCCTCAGTAACGTAGGTCACAGGGTTAACCTTAACGGCCACCTTAAACCAGCCGCTCAGAAGCTCCTCCGGCACGAAGGCGGTGGTTATGAAGATGAAGGGGAAGAACAGCAAAAAGGAGGACTGGGTAGCCTGGACGCTCTTAGTCTTGAGGGCGATAATAATACTCAGGCAAGACCAGGCCAACCCGAAAACGGCGGCGAATAGAATAAGGGTAAGTATGCCCAGTATGCCGCCCTGAAAAGAAACTCCAAGCGCTAACGCGATGGCTATAATAACCACCGCTTGAAGCATCCCCCTTGTAGCAGCCACCAGCAGGCTTCCGAAAAGTATGGAAAACCGGTTTATAGGCGCCAGCAAAAGCTTGTCAAAATAGCCGGACATCATGTCCGTCAGAAGGGCGAAGCCGGCATCGCCGCCGCTGAACACCACCGCTTGGACAATGATCCAGGACACCAGGAAGGCGCTATAGTCCTCGGTTGAAAACCCACCTAGATTTGTAACCTCCGTAAAAGTTGATGCAAACAGAACGTATAGCAGCCCCGACATAAAGAGGGGAGGCAAAAAGGTTGCGGGGACAAACCATACCCTGAGATTGCGCCGGTAGATGTAGTAGGTCTCCCTGAAAACCGACATGCCTATCTTCTGCTTAACCCCATCCATTGGCGCATGGCTTGGCCGTATTCATCGCCACTGGCTTCGTCGTCACGGATTGTGCGGCCGGTGTACTTCAAGAAAACATCGTCCAGGGTTGGACTGGAAAGGGAGAGGTCAGTGACGACAATATCGTTATCACTGAGGAGCTTTAACAGGTCTGGAACAGTGCCGCCGCCATTCTTCACGTTGACACAGAGACCGCGGTCGATGATATGAGCGCCATCAACGTAGCTCCGTTCATCAACCAACGCCTGGGCTTTCTCTTCCTGCCGCCGTCTTTCCTCGTCATTTTCTCCAGCCACGGATATGACCACCATATCGCCGCCCACCTCCGCCTTAAGTGACCCAGGTGTTCCCTCAGCGACGATTTGGCCGCGATCGATTATCGCAATCCGCTGACATAGCTGGTCGGCCTCATCCATCATCTGGGTGGTGAGGAACATCGTAATTCCCTGCTTATTGAGATTCCTCAGGTGGTCCCAGATCGCCAGGCGGCTCTGAGGGTCCAACCCCGTGGTGGGCTCATCGAGAAAAAGGACCCTAGGGTTGTGGACCAGGGCTCCTGCCAGGTCAATTCGGCGCCGCATCCCCCCGGAGTAGGCGCCAACCTTTCGATGAGATACGTCGGAGAGAGATACCAGGTCAAGGAGCTCCGTTGCCCTCCTGTCTGCCTCCTTGCGGCTCATGCCGTAGAGGAGACCCTGCATTACGAGAAAATTCCTGCCCGTAGCCAGATCGTCCAGACCCACCTCCTGCATGGCAAACCCTATGATCCTCCTGATCTTTTGAGGCTCCCGGATCACGTCGTACCCATCAACTATGGCCCTCCCTGAAGTCTGCCTCAGGAGGGTTCCCAGGATCTTCATGGTGGTGCTTTTGCCCGCACCGTTGGGCCCAAGAAAGCCGAAGAACTCGCCCTCCGCAACGGAGAAGGTTATGTTGTCGACGGCTTTGGTGCCTCCCGGATAGACTTTAACCAGATTTTCCACCTGGATAATGGCGTTATTATTCACTTAACGTCCTTCGCGTAGGTCAGGAAAGAGGAATCGCAACTCTGGATTAGGCCACCTGGAATAGGCCTGATAGCAGGCGTCTACCCCCTCTTCCTACGAAAGAGGTTGAGGAAACGGTCCTGGTAGTAATCGAATAGCTCCCAACGGTCCAACTCTCGCTTCAGCTCCGCCGGATCTCCGCCCTGCTCAGCCTCCCGGAAGAGGGCATCTATGCGCTGTACCGCTGCCCTTGGGACTCCGAGGTTCGGCTCAGGATCCAGCAGCCTTATGCTTTGAAGGTCACCCAGATTGCCGGCCAGGGAAGCCAGGGTATATTCAAAAATAAACTTCAGCAGCGAAACGTCCCAGAGTTCGTCAACGCCCTTGATAACCGCGGCAAGACTGTTGCCATCCTGACCCAGCTGTTTGCTGATCCGCTCGGCGACCGCTTGTGCGGTGCCTTCCACAATGCTCATCTCTCCGGGCTCGTTGGCGTACTGGTATAGAAGCCCGGGCGAGTTGGAACCGTACTTACGAGCTAAGTCGGTAAAGTACCGGTAGGCGTCCTCTCCGAAGCCCTCCAGGTGAGCCATGTAGGTGGGAGTAACCACCGCCGGGCGCTGGGCGGCAACGTCGCCCTCCCGAATGACCGCCTCAACAGCGCCTGGGACGAGCTCTCGGTAGGAGGGCTCGGTGACGATGTAGTAGTGAAGCTTTGTCACTCCAAAGGTGTGAAGATGCTGTCTGGGTGCCCTCACAATTTCGGTTCGAGCAGCAGCATCCATGAGCCGCCGAATGTCGCCGTCGTAATCCTGCATATCAGACAAGCTCCAGAAGCTGCTTCCTGTACTCTTCAAAATGCTGCTCGTACTGCTGGTCTATCTGCGCCGAGACCGCAAGCCACTGCTGCTGAAACTCGGGCATAATCTCAACGTTTACCTGGAGAGCCCCCCCTGTGGGGGCCGCCGTGGGGCCCATCTGCCGGCTCATTACCTCCGCCACCTGCTGCTCCATCTGTGCCTTAAGCTGCTGGTAGGCCTGTTCACGCTGAGGTAGGCCGAATTGCCGATACTGGTCGGAAACGTACCTAACTCTTTGGAGCAGCTCCTTAATCGGAGGTTTGTCTGCCAGTAGCCGTTCCAAACCTTCGATGACACGAGTATTGGTGTGCTGGGCTCCTTCCGTCTTGGGAAGCTGCAGGTTAGATACCAGGATCTTCGCCATACCCTTAACCAGGTAAGAACGGTGCTCCGGAGGCGCCTTCTCTATAGTCGAGAAGGGTGATCCCTGGCCTTTAATGAATGAGCCGGCTAGTCGCTGGCCCTCGGGAAGCAGCTTCCATGCCAGGCGCTGCTCCTCCCCGGGCTCCTCAAACTGCTCCGCCCGCTCCATGGCCTTTTCAAATGCGCTCTTGATCCGATTCATGCCACCTTCCAAGTCACAAAGGCTGTATCACCTAATATACACCAGTATAGCAATCAACAAGAGGCATTTTAAGCGGTTCCCCTTTCAATGCGGCAGTAACCGGGACCGTAGAATAATCCTCACCTTGGTTGACTAGTTCCCGCCTTTGTGCTATCTCTCATGAAGATTGTTTTGCGTTAAAGGAGAGGAAACTTGGAAAGCGTCGGAAAGCGGATGGTTGAGGCCGCCCAAAAGGCCGTGCCCTCGGTACCAACTAAAGAGGCCCATGAGCGAGTCAAGGCGGGCGAAGAGATTGTAATACTGGACGTTAGGGAGCCCGACGAGTGGGCCAATGGACACATAGAGGGAGCAACTCTGTTGGCGCGTGGCCGTATAGAAGGTCGTATTGAGGAGCTGGTCCCAGACAAGAGCACCTGCATCATAGCCCATTGAGGGGGTTCGGGAAGAGCTGCCCTGGCAGGGCAGACCCTAATCAGCATGGGCTACACCAACGTCTCCTACATGGACCCGGGCTTCAGCGGATGGAAGAAGGAGAAACTGCCCTACGTGGTGCCTCCCAAGGAGTAGGTCCTTCCATAGTCTCTCGCTATTCACCATTAGCGGACTCAGTCAAAAAGCCCTCTGACGAGTAGTCCACGTTAAAGTGCTCCATGCCGTACTCGCCGGCGTAAAGATAGCGAGCGGCGCTCGCGCTCGACTGCCGGACCTCGCTCTTATCATAGGCATCCAAGTCTTCCCAGTTGTCCCAGAAGCTGATAGCAATGCCTTCATCGGGGTCTTCCATGCCGCGAAGGAGAAGGCGGCTGCGAAATCCTTTCATCCCTTGGGTAGTGGGCACCACCCTGTCAATATAGAATTTACGGTAGTCCTCCCACCGATCTTTTCGGATTTTGCCCCAAACCACTCGTGCGTACATACTGATTCACCTCTGTAGGTAATGCCTCTGCAGTTAATTATTGAAAAGGTGTAGGGGTCATATACCCATTGGGCATCGGCAAATCCGGGGTATGGGATACAGGCGGCGGGACTATGGCCTTTCGTCGCTGCGGCAAGGTGGGAAGGTGCTTAGCCCTCTTCCTCTATGGTTATACTTTCGATAACCACTTCCTCCAGAGGTCTCGAACGCTCGCCACGTTCGTCTTCGGTCACGGGAGTATCGGCGATACTGTCCACCACGTCGAGGCCCTCCGACACCATGCCGAAGATATTGTACTGTTTGGGCAGGGGCGCCTCGCGGCCTTGGACGATAAAGAACTGACTCCCATTTGTATTAGGCCCGGCGTTGGCCATAGCCAGGGTACCCGGCACGTAGTCTCGTGTGACCGGCTCGTCCTGAAATACATACCCCGGGCCTCCCCTTCCGGTGCCCGTTGGGTCTCCCCCCTGTAACATAAAGTTCTTCATAATCCGATGAAAGATAACGCCGTCGTAATATCCCTCCCGTACCAAAAAGACAAAGTTATTAACGGTCTTGGGAGCCGCGTCAGCAAAAAGCTCGAACACTATGGTCCCCTTATTGGTTACCATTGTAGCTACATACTTCTTGCTGGTATCAATCGTCATAGCCGGAGGATTATCATAGGTTCTGGCCACTTTTTCTCCGCCTCCTACCTGGTCGCTTGTGTTTTGAGTGGGCGTTGACGTGGCAGCAGGGGACGCCGCCGCTTTGGTTGGTGTAGGCGTAGACTCACTGCCGCAGGCAGCCAATATTACCACAAGGGTCAACACTCCAGCTATCAGAAACAGCTTCTGGATTTTCAATTATTAGGCCCTCTCCGCAACAAATTTTCAAGGAAACTTACGTGTTCGCTGTCTACCCTTGCCCCTTCAGCGCCCGGACCAGTGTGGAAGGGCCCCAAAGAGGTTTGAGGCCAACCCGCCGAAATCCTACCGACTCCAGCCAGCTCTTATAATGCTCAAAGGTGCGCGTCTCTCCCCCATCCATGGCCACAAGAGCGAACAGGTTAAATACGACGGCGAACTCTGGAGAGATTTCGTTCTCCCCCAGCAGATAGTCTATGATAATTACCTCGCCATTAGATGGAAGAGACCTGTAACTCTTGGCAAGCAGTGCCAAGCAATCATCTTCCTTGAAATTATGGAGCACGTTGCTATAAAGATGCACGTCAAAAGATGGGGGATATTCGCCGGTAAAGATGTCTCCCTCCAGAGTCTTGATCCTGTCCAAAAGCCCAGCCTGGGAGATGTACCCTTTCGCCACCTCACACACCGCCGGTCTGTCCAGGACCGTAGCCTCTAACAAGGGATTTCTTTGGACGGCGCCGATGGACATTACACCCGATCCTCCACCGATGTCCAGTAGGTGGGTCCGCTCCGATAGGTCGCGGGACCTGCCGAAGGCCTGAGCCGTCAATTTGCCGAGTCCATGCATTGCCCGGGTGCAGAGAGCAGCCTCCTCCCGTGAAACGGGTTGGTGTCTTCCTTCAGCGTCGCTGCTCCATACGGGGCGACCCTGCCTCAGCGCCTGCTCGAACTGGACAAAGGGTTTGTAAAACATGCGATTGACGGCGACAAAAAAGTCCCCCATGTAGGCAGGCGTCCCCTCCACCAATAGCTCAGAGCTCAAATCAGTGGTCTTGTAGCTCCCGCCCTCCTTAGCTAAAAGGTCTAGAGAGGCCATGGCATCCATGAGAATTCGAGCGCTGCGATGTGGGATTGCCAGGGCCCGGGCTACCTCCTCAACGGAGTCGGTCCCCTGATGCACCAGGGTAAACAGCTTTAATTCGCAGGCAGTCAGAAAGGCCTTAGAACTCCAATAGCCCAAACCCAAGCGAAGGAGACTTTCCGATTTGGAGCCATCCGTCAAGGTCATCTCCTATGCATATCCCCTACTGGGCCGTGCGTCCGCCATCTATGACAATTTCGATACCGGTTACATAGGATGCTTCGTCGGAGGCCAGATACAGGGCCAGGTAGGCAATGTCCCTGGGCCTCCCCAGCCTGCCAAGGGGAACCAGAGCGATCCGCTCCCTCAGCCGGCGAGAATCCGCTAGATAAGGCTCGCTCATGGGCGTTATCACGTCTCCGGGATGGATAGAGTTCACACGTATACCCTGGGAAGCGTACCTTATGGCCATCGCCTTGGTCAGAGACCTCAAGGCTCCTTTGGAGGCGCGGTAGGCTACGGAAGCGTCGCCGCCCACCATGGCGGCGATAGAGGAGATGTTAACGATGGACCCTCCACCTCGCTGAGCCATCTCGGGAGCGGCATGCTTGGTGCCGAGGTAAGGGCCTTTGGAGTTTACATCCAGGGTGGACTGCCACTCCTCTCGGCTTACCTCTTCCAGCCCAGCCCTCATGCCTATGCCGGCGTTGTTCACCAAAATGTCCAGCCCGCCTAACTCCGCTACTACAGCTTTTACGCCCCGTTTCCAGGATTCCTCGTCGGTAACATCTAGATGCAGGAAGATAGCCTCGCCTCCAGAGCGTCCGATGGCCTTGGCCGTCGCTTCGCCCTCCATCGTCAAGATGTCGCCTATGGCTACCTTTGCCCCCTCCTGAGCAAAAACCTCTGCTATGGCCGCTCCAATTCCCCGAGCACCACCCGTTACCAGGGCCACCTTACCCCGAAGCCTCATGCCTCGATTGCCGCTCTATTGGAGGTCGTCGACCTGCCCCTCATCTATGGCCTCAACGATGGCATCGCCCACCCGGCGAAGGATAGCCTGTCTCCGCGTGTCCACCTCTTCCTCACCCAAGGCAGTCGCAACGTTGCGAAGATAGATTATCCAGCTCAGGGGCATTCCTTTTGGAGCCTCCCTGATAAGGAGCGTCCTAACTGAGTCCGAAAGGTCGCCCGACTCCTCCTCGCCCAGAGCAACGGCTTTCTCGATAATCCGCTGGGCGGTATCAAATAGGGCCTTTTCAAAATTATCTACTTCGTATCCGGCCATATGCCGCTACCCCGAATACCCAGTACCAGCATGCATGAGAAAATCACGACGATGACCTAGCTGTCTGCGGGCCGTATTCCATCTTCAATGGGAAGGGCTTCCACACCACCCTCAAACAGGTCCCACGGCTCAAAGGACACTACGAAGGCTTTGGCTTCCTCCAGCGTTGGAAGGCCCTTGGTAGCTCTCCCCGGATCGTATCCCGTGGTAGTGGCAAAGGCATCAAAACCCCGGCGAGTCTCCCTCACGGCGCCCAAAGTTACATTCTCGCCGTTCTCAACGTCCAGGACCAACTCCTGGCCCGACCTTTTCTGCTGCCAGTAGATCTTCAAAGTTTACCTCCGAGATTTTCTCCAGGGTCTAATGATCTAAGGAAGGAGTGCCTTGGGTTACTGATGGGCCGGACCTCTGCGGTCCCGACTCAATTTAAAAGCCCTCTCCGACATTCCAGTTTCCCTATTGCTGGTATTTGTTACTAAATTGTACTAAAAATCTTCAGGTCTTGGGCCGATGCTGGCCACCATCTCCACGTATTCCTCCGCACCCTCATCTGCCGGAGCGGGTACAAATACATGAGTCACACCAAGCAACTGGTACTGGGCCAGGCGGCGCCGCACCGCTGTCGCATCTCCGACTATTGCTACCTGCTCCACTAACCCCGTGGGGATGGCACGGCGCGCCGCGGCAAAGTCGCCCATCTGGCGGAACTCATGAAGCGAGCCCCCCCTTTCCAGCACCTCCGCGGTTTTCATAGCGTCGCGGAGGGCGGCTACGATTTGCGATACGTTGTAATCGGAGGATACCAGGGCG
>JAPULR010000034.1 GCA_027294635.1 Chloroflexota bacterium
AAGGAGCCGGAATCCCCACTTAATCGTGGGGACGATGTTACCATCGGGGTCAAGCGGCCTCCCCGGGGATGGGCCGGGCGCCCAATATCCCCCTATTTGGCCTTGCTCCAGGTGGGGTTTGACCGCCGCTACGTCACCGCAGTCGGCCGTGAGCTCTTACCTCGCGTTTTCACCCTTATCCCGATAAGTCCCGAGTTCGGGACAAGTTGGGACGGTACGGTTTCTGTGTCACTTTCCGTATCCAGCCATCCGAGGACGACCGGACCCTGGGCGTTACCCAGCACCCTGCCCAGTGGAGCCCGGACTTTCCTCTCCGACGTGTGTCGAAGCGGTCACCCGGCCCACCCGACTCCTCCATTGTTACTGTAGCACGGCTACATGGACCCATCAACGACCAGGGGCATTCTTAAGGCTTGATAGGACCACGCCTCTCCTTAGCCTACGTAGAGGATGCGGCCACAGCTGTCACAGAGGACCGACTCACGTCCCGCCCTGGCCCTCTGGAGCTGATGGGTTGGAAGGGTCACCCCGCAAGAACGGCACAGGCCCCGCTCCACCCTTGCCACGGCCTGTCCTCCTTTGGAACCCCTTATCCTCTCGTAGAGCTGAAGTTCCTGCTGCCCTAGGCCTTTAGCAATTCCCTGGCGCTGGTCCGCTAGGTTTTCCAGCTCCGACTGCAATTGGATCTTCTCCTGGGCCATCCGCTCCTGGTTCTGGCTCCAGGCTTCTTCTTCCTGTTTGAGGTGCGCTTCCCCGTCCTGGAGCTCCTCTTGCGTCTGCTCCAGGTTCATCAGCAGCTCAAGCATACGCTCATCCAGCTTCTGCAGGCTCTTCTTCAAATTCGTCATCTCATGGTCAAGGTCCTGGATCTCTCTGGGGTTAACAACAGAGCCTCCGTAAAGCTTACTCTCCACAGCCACGGTCTTTTCTCGGGCGGATTCGGCGGTCATCTCCAGATTGCGCTGCTCCCTCTCCAGACTTCGTAGACCCTCTCGAGAGGCGCCCACCTCCTCCTCTCGCGGCTTCAACGCCTCCCTATTCCCCAGGCTCTCATCAATGACGGAGACCCGACTGGAGGCCTCCGATAGGCGGTGGTCCAACTCTTGCAGGTCGAATAGCAGCCTTGCTGTGGTCATAGCTCCCTTGGAATTCTCAATTGTGCTCCTCGATTGTAGGTACCGTCATCTACGGGTGTCAACAACGGCGCCACTTGCATCTAACGTTAACGGGTGCATGGGCAACCACATTATGAAGTGATAGAATCTAAGAGTAACGGTCGGAGGGGCAACCTTGCTGCGGATCTTCAACACCCTTCACAAAAGAATCGAAGAGGTTAAAACCCTGGAACCCGGCGTGGCCCGCATGTACACCTGCGGTCCAACGGTTTATCGCTACGCCCACATAGGCAACCTACGCTCCTATCTGATGGCCGACTGGATCAGGCGAGCCCTGATGAACCAGGGCGTCAAGGTAATCCACGTAAAAAACATAACCGACGTAGGCCACATGCGCCAGGAACAGCTGGAAAGGGGCGGCGACAAGGTCATCCTGGCAGCGCTGGCCGAGGGCAAGACACCCCAGGAGATTGCCGATTTCTATACCGAAGCCTTTCACCAGGACGAAGCCAAGCTGAATATCCTCTTGGCCGACCATTTCCCCAGGGCTACAGGACACATCACCGAGATGCTGGAGGTTATCCAGCGACTGATGGACAATGGCTCCGCCTACGGAGCGGGAGGGAACATCTACTTCGACGTGGCCAACTACGCTCCCTACGGCCAGCTATCGGGCAACCTCGGTGAGGAGCTGTTGGAAGGCGTACGGGTAGAGGTCGACCCCCTAAAAAGGGACCCCCGGGACTTCACCTTGTGGAAGGGCGCCGAGGCCGGCCGAGACGTCAAGTGGGACAGCCCCTGGGGCCAAGGGTTCCCTGGGTGGCATATCGAATGCTCCGCTATGTCTACGCGGTATCTGGGAGAAGAGCAGGACATCCATACCGGGGGCGTAGACAACATCTTCCCACACCATGAGGGTGAGATCGCCCAGAGTGAGGCCGCCTTCGGCAAACGCTATGTCCGCTACTGGGTCCACGGTCAGCACCTTCTGGCCGACGGGGTCAAGATGTCTAAGTCGTCCGGCAACGAGTTCACCCTGCCGGACCTGGAGGGCCGGGGCTTCGATCCCCTGTCCTTCCGCTACCTTTGCCTTACGGTAAAGTATCGCAACCGGCTCAACTTCACCTTCACCGCCCTCAAGGCCGCCCAGAGGGGCCTCACCCGCCTCAGGGACAGGGTATGGACCTGGAGGCGCGCACCCTCCGGCAACGGTCGCCAGGGGAAGGAGACAAAGGAGTGGCGGCAGCGCTTTTGGGACGCCGTCGACGATGACCTTAACCTGCCTCGTGCCCTCTCCGTGGCCTGGACCGTGGTCCACTCCAGCTTAGCCGACCAAACCAAGCTGGAACTCCTCCTGGAGTTCGATCAGCTTTTGGGGCTGGGCCTGGCCGAGGGATCCGGAAGCTTTGTCCTGCCCCGAGAGACCCAAAATAGCTTGGCGGACCGCGAAAGCTACCGCGTACGTTCCCGGTATGAACGGGCAGACGAGATACGTCGACTCCTGGGTATTCGAGGCTACCAAATTAGGGATACCAAAGAGGGGCCAATGGCACGGCCCAAGACCTCCTTCGAGCTTCTGGAAGAGCGGTGGCCCTCGGTCTCCTCTTCGCGAGAAGTTCCTTCCTACATAGATTCACCCTCCACCACGGACTATTCCCTGGTGGTTTCCGCCAGTGACTACCTGGAGGACGTAAAACGGTGCCTCAACAGCGCCTTCAAGTGGAGCAGCGGCTCGTCCATGGAGGTGGTGGCGGTGGACAACGGCTCCACCGACGGCACCGCCGAGTGGCTGGAGGAGCTCCAGGCCTCCAACGACAAGGTAAGGATAGTCCACTGCGACCATCAGCTGGGGGAGGCTCAGGCCAAGAACATTGGCCTGACGCAGAGTCGGGGTCGCATCGTGGTCATGCTGGACACCTCCATTGAGCTGACCGACATCTTCCTGCCCAGGATAAAGGGGTTGTTGGAGGATCAGGCTGTAGGGGTGGTGGGCGCCTGGGGTATCCGATCCGAGGACCTGCAGCACTTTCATGAGGAGGTGGTCTCAGGCGAAGCCGACGCGATGCAGGGTTACTGCTTCGCCTTCCGCCGTGAGCTGTTGCGGGAGGTTGGCCTGATGCGAGAGTGTTTCCGGTTCTACCGCAACCTGGACCTGGACTTCAGCTTCCAGTTCCGCAACCTGGGCTACCGCATCGTGGCCGACGGAACACTGCCCATGGTGCGCCATGAACACCGGCAGTGGAGCGCCCTGGGGGAAGAGGAGCGGGACCAGCTGAGCCGCAGAAATTTCAACCACTTCCTGAAGCGGTGGGGCAACCGCAAGGATCTCCTCCTGGCCAACGCTCACCACTAAGGAGACGCCTGTTGGCAAGGAACGCCTTTAACCGATCTTCGCGAACATTTATATTCACCAAAGGTCAATTTCGCCCTCGCCAGAGACTAGCTACAATGCTCTACGGACTGCGGCGATGAAAAACCGAGACAACGTTGCGGAGTGGGGGCCAGAGTCCGTCAGGGCCCTGCGAAAACACATGGACCTCACCCAGGACGAGCTGGCCCAAGAATTGGGTACTCGCCAGCAGACTATCAGCGAATGGGAGCTGGGCCTCTATCGACCCAGGGGAGCCTCCCGCACCGTCCTAGGGGTGGTCGCCGAGCGGACGGGCTTCCGCTACGACGCGTCTTGTAAGGGCTCAAGCTCCAGGACGTGATCTTCCGCCCGCCCTTGGGCCTCCCATTGGTTCTATATCCGAATCGCCGAAGCTAAGGCTGAACAAAGCCGCTACCACAGGGTGTTAGGTGCTTGTACCGTTTACACGTTACCGTGTATAATATTCTACATGGCCTCTCCGCTCCCAAAAGGTAAGTCTAAGTCTGGAAGGTCCTTGAGGCCCCAAATACCCGAGGCACTGCTGGCCCGTCTGTGGCAGGAGAGGGCGGCGCGCCAGGGGAGCTTCAAGACCAGCGAAGGCCGTCACATTCAGATCCTGTACCCGGGGAGAAGGGGCTCCGAAGCGGGGCCAGACTTCCGCGACGTACTGATGCATTGGGATGGCCTGGGGCTGGTACGCGGTGACGTGGAGCTTCACCTTCGTCAAGGGGACTGGCACAGCCACGGTCACGGCGCCGATCCTCGCTACAACGGAGTGGTCCTCCATGGGGTGCTCGACGGCTCTGGCGGTCGAACTCGTCTCCAGAGCGGCTCCGAGGCTCCGGTCGTCTGTTTACAGTCCCTACTGAATGCGCTTCCTTCCTCCAGTTTGAAGACATCTCGGCAAAGGCCCCTCCTCTGGTCCATCTTAGAAACCCAGGGATACCCAGAACCCCGGAACCGCAGTCAGGCCCAAAAACTCCTCGACAGGGCCGGCCAGGCACGGTTTTTGAGGAAGAGCAACGCTTTCTTGGTCTTGATGGAGGAGGAAGAGGCCCAAGAGGTCCTGTACCAGGGTGTCATGGAGTGTCTGGGATACAGTGAAAACCGGGACGCCTTCATGGAATTGGCCCGTCTGATGCCTTACCGTGCCCTCAAGGACGTGGCTCGTAAGGCTGTCCCCGGAGAGAGGCTCCGACTCATTGAAGAAGCGCTTTTGAAAACTGCCGACTTTCAGGGTGACGGAGCCGAGGTGCTGGTTCAGAGCCAAGGGGTGCATCCCAGCCGGTGGCGCCTTTTTCGGGTCCGTCCCAGCAACCATCCCCGCCGACGCATAGCCGGCGCCGCTAGGCTCCTGGACCGCTTCCTCGATGCGGGCCTGCTGAAGGGCCTAACAGGCACGGTGCAGGATGGGTCCTTCAAGAGGTTGGAACGAGACCTGACCGTGTCCAGTCCTGGTCACGGACCTTCCCTCATCGGGAAAAGCCGAGCCGCAGACATAGCGGTGAACGCAGTTCTACCCTTCATCCACGCCTGGAGCCTCCACTCCGGGAATCGGCCTCTGGCGGCCCTGGCCCACGACCTATTTCACCAGGGGCCTCGCCTGCAACCCAATCGACTGACCCGTGAGATGGAGATGGTGCTATTCCCACCGGAATGGCTCCCCTTGGCCGATTCAGTACCGCGGCAGCAAGGACTGATCCATTTTCACCACCTGGCCCAGGGAGAGAGTTGATACAGGGTGTGATACCATAGAAACGAAGGGTAGCCCACCGCGATACACCGGAAAGAAACGATGCGAACCGAGAACCGGATCCGCCAGATACCCCTCCTGGCCGAGGAGGTGGTGGTCGAGCTTTTCGTGCCCGACGATGGAATAGTGGACCATCCACCGGACGAAGGCTCCCTGCTATCCCTGACCAACAGGCGCCTTATCGCCTTTGTCGACGTCGAGGGAAAGAAGGAAACTCGGATAACGTTCCTGGAAAAGGTGGACGGCGTTTCAGTTAAAGCCCACAGCCGGAACCCCAAGCCACTATACCAAGGACTGTCGCTGGGGTTAGTGGGTGTTCTTGTCTACCTGGTGCTGGGGACCTTCGGCGATGGGGTCACGGTGGCGGCCTTTCTGGGCGGCGCCATAGGCTTTCTGGGGCTCCTCTTCATCGCTCGCTACCTGACCTGGGAGCAGGGAGGTGAACTAACCTTCCAGGTGGGCGCCTGGGAACTGACCTTTCCCTACAGCTCCAATCGAGTGGTTCCAGAGGCATATCAGGTCATTCACCGGTATTTCCAGCTTAAAGCGGGAGAGTCCATCGAGAGGTACGCGGTTCACCAAGCTGCCGTATCGGATAGCGCTGGAGCTGTCGAAGAAACGCCGAGCTACTGGGCGGGTGGACTTGGAGAGAAAGAGGGAGATGCGGGGGCATCGACCTGGGACGTCGAAGAGAGTCCCCCTTCAGGAGAGAAAACCTCTCCTGTCACGGGAGAGGGCTATAGGGACGCCGAAGGTGGGCCCTTCTTCAGTTCTGATGGCATCGAAGCAGAGGAGGGTGTCCCCGAGGTCTCTAGCCAAGAACCAGAGAGGGATCCACGTCAAGGTCCAGACCCTCCTCCCGACCACAGCTCAGATGAAAGTAGCCGCAGGCTCCTACCATAGCGCCGTTATCGGTGCACAGAACGGGAGGCGGTATCAACACGGGAAGGTCGGCACTGGCCTGAATAGTGGCCCTTAGAAGGGCGTTGGCCGTAACTCCACCACCCAGCACTACCCCACGCGCCTTATGCTCCGCAGCGGCATCCAGGGTTTTGGTCACAATCACGTCCACTACCGAATCCTGGAAGGCCGCCGCCAGTTCCTTAACCATACCCTTCCTCATCCCCTCGTCCATATCTCCCGGCGGATAAAGGTCGGCGGCCTGGGCTCGGTGCAGGAGGGCTGTCTTCAACCCGCTGAAGCTAAAGTCGTGGGTCCCCTTGAGCCAGGCCCGGGGTAGCCGCTCATTGGCCTGGACGTTTTCTGCCGCCTGCTGTATCTCAGGACCCCCAGGAAACCCGAGGCCTAGAATGCGCGCGGCTTTATCAAAGGCCTCTCCGGCGGCATCGTCCCGGGTACGCCCTAACAGCTTATACTCCCCGTGGCCCTTCATGAGGATCAGGTCGGTGTGGCCTCCGGAGGCGATGAGGCATAGCAGAGGGAATCCGGGCTCTTCCTCCGGTCGCCCGTCGTTGAGCCAGGCGGCGTAGATATGTCCCTCCAGGTGGTTCACTCCCACCAGGGGAACGCCAAGAACCAGGGCCAGGCCCTTGGCCATATTAACCCCCACCAGCAGGGCTCCCGCCAGCCCCGGACCGTGGGTAACGGCTACAGCTTCGATATTTCCCAAAGAGGTGTTGGCCTGTCCCAGGGCCTCGGAAACCATGGGCATTATCTGGATGATGTGCTGTCGCGAGGCCACTTCGGGGACCACCCCTCCGTAGCGGCGATGTATCTCCACCTGGGAAGCGATAACGTTAGACAAGAGACGCCGTCCGTCCTCCACCACGGCCACGGCCGTCTCGTCGCAGGAGGTCTCTATGCCCAGAATCCTCATGTCCACAGTATAGTGGCAAGGAGCCTAAGGGGGAAAGGATGCGCCTCCTCCACTTTACAGCCGCTTTCGCCCTCTGCTATCATCCCCCTATAGTGGATCAATCTACCGGGTCCTCCTGTCGGACGTGGATTCGATGCTAGAGGGCAGCGATTATCTAAAACTTGGTCTGTTGATCCTCTTCCTTGCCCTTTCGGCCTTCTTCTCTGGCTCGGAAACGGCCTTTATTGCGCTCCAGCGAGTCCGGCTCATCCACATGGTGCGCACCGGCGTCCCTGGCGCCCGTCGGGTCTTCCGAATGGCCCAGCACCCTGAGCGCCTCCTAGCCACAGTCTTACTGGGTAACAATCTGGTCAATACCGCCGCCGCCGCCCTGGGCACAGCCCTGGTCATATCCCTGATGGACAACGTCAACTCGGCTATTCTTATCGCTACGGGGGGGGTTACGTTCCTCCTCCTGATCTTTGGCGAAATCGTGCCCAAGACCCTGGCGGTTCGCCACTCCGAGCGATTCGCCTTCGCTGTAGTGCGGCCCCTCCAGCTGGTGGAGTGGCTTCTCTTCCCCCTGGTACGGAGCCTTCAGGGCCTCGGCTCAGTCGTTGCCCGGATTACCGGAGCCGCGGGGCAGCCATCCCTGGTCACGGAGCAGGAGATCCGCAGTCTTATATCGGCGGGCAAGGAGGCCGGCGCCGTGGAGGCCTCGGAGGCGGAGATGCTGGAGAAGGTGTTCCACTTTGGAGACCGCCACGTAGCGGAGATAATGACCCCACGACCGGAGATAGTATGGGTGGAGAAAGACACCACTCTGAGGGAGTTTCTGGACATATACGCCGAGCACTATCACACCAGGTTTCCGGTCTTCGACGAGACTGTGGAAAACGTCATCGGCCTTCTTTCAGTGAAGGATGTGGTGAAAGCCCAGGCGGAGGAAAACCTTCAGAAGGACGATGAGGTGACTTACCTTCTTCGGCCAGCCCATTTTGTCCCCGAGACCAAGACGACAGGAAGCCTTTTCACCGAGCTTCGGGAGCGGGGCCAGTCCATGGCGATGATAGTGGACGAGTTCGGAGGTATCGCCGGCCTGGCAACCTTGAAACAGCTCCTCTCAGTTATCGTCGGGCCCGTGGGTGAGGAGGGGCAACCACTGGAATCTCAGTACACCTCCGTAGATGAGAACACCTTCCTTCTGGACGCCGGTCTGGGCATAGCGCAAATAAACGAGCGGCTTAACCTTGACCTGCCTTTGGGAGAGTATCAGACTCTGGCCGGTTTTGTTCTGGAGCGGCTAGGCCGCATCCCCAAAGAGGGGGACTACCTGCATTACGGCGACCTTCGATTCACCATTCAAGAGATGGACGGTGTAAAAATAGAGCAGATAGAGGTTCTGAGGGTGGCCCCGGTAATAGAAAGAGGGGTCCAGTGAGGATAGTCCTGGTCCGCCACGGTGAGACGCCGTGGAACCAGGGAGGCAGATTCCAAGGCCAGAACAGTGTTGGGCTAAGCCCTGTGGGACTACGGCAGGCCCAAGAAATTGCCCATGCCTTGAACCATCTTGATCCCCAGGCCATATACTCCAGCCCCCTAGCAAGGGCCTTTCAGACGGCTGAAGCCATTTGCAAAGTCGGGCCGGCGGCCGTTATACCTATAGACGACCTAAAGGAGCTGAACCTCGGCAAAGCTGAGGGGCTAACCAATGGAACGATGCGCGCGCGGTACCCGGATATATATCAAGGTTGGGGGAAAGATCCTTCCAAGATTCGTATGCCCGGCGGAGAGTCGCTGGAGGAGCTTCAAGTCCGGGCGTGGAAGGCCATAGAAAGGATCAAGGAAAGCCACCCTCATGGAACAACAGTCGCCGTATCTCACAACTTTGCCATTGGTACCATTGTATGCAGGCTTTTAGACTTATCCCTGTCGCGGTTTCACCGTATAAGGGTAGACCTGGGATCCCTCACCACCCTTGAGCATGGCGAAAGGGGCTGGCGGTTGGTCTCCTTGAACGAAACCCTCCACCTGAGGCCAGAGACCACTATAGAGAGCTAAGATGAACTCCCGAAGACGACTCGAGGCCACCGCTCGCCGGGCTCTCACCAGGGGCGGTTACGCCAGGGATGCTTCTCTGGTGGTGGCCGTGTCCGGAGGCCCCGACTCCATGGCTCTTCTCCATTGCCTGCTCAGGCTAAGAGATCAGCTGGGCCTGTTCCTGCACGTAGCGCACCTTAATCACAACTTCCGCGGTGAAGAGGCGGAAGAGGACGCCCGGTTTGTTGCGGCGTCGGCTAAGGCCTTGGGCCTGCCTTATACCGTCGATAAAGCCGACCCTACGACCTATCAGAAACAGCATGGAGTCTCCTCTTTTGAGGAGGCGGCTAGGGAGGTACGATACGACTTCCTGGCTGCCGTGGCCCGGGACGTGGGCGCCGCAGCCATCGCTCTGGGCCATACCGCCGATGACCAGGCGGAAACCATCCTGATGCACCTCCTCCGCGGCAGCGGCCTACAGGGGCTCAGGGGGATGCAGGAGGTCACGGTGTGGCGGAGCCCCAGGGGAGGGGTTCAAGGAACCCTTTTTCGGCCCTTGTTGGAGGCCGCACGACGGGATACCCTGGCTTACTGCCGGAAACTGGGCATAGTGTTCCGGGAGGACTCGACCAACGTATCACCGGACTTTACCCGTAGCCGCCTGCGTCACCAGCTTCTTCCACTGCTGGAGACCTATAACCCCAGGGTGCGGGATTCTCTTATCAGGATGGGTCGTTCCTCTACTGAAGCTACCAGCTATTTGGAGGCGGAGGTGGATAGGATTTGGCCCACGGTGGGCACAAAGGAGAACAACTCCATATCCCTTGATACCAAAGGACTGAAATCCCTGCATCCCTACATCCAGGGCCTGATATTCCGCCGCTCCTATCGCAAAATTACAGGCGGCCTGCGCCGACTAGCGGAGAGCCACGTAACCGCTATGGTGAAGTTGATACACAGCCCCTCTGGAGCCAGGTTGGACCTGCCCAAAGGTCTAGTACTCCGGGTTCAGGGTCAGAAGATCATCCTTGGCGCCTCGGAAGATTCGGAAGCTCCCTGGCCCGTTCTGACAGGGGAACACCCCCTGAATGTTCCGGGGGTCACCCATCTACCAGGCTCAATAGTGACGGCGGAGGTAGTACCAGTCCCCATAGATTTGAAGGTGGCAGACCCTATGGTCGCCTTCTTTGACGCGGACCGGTTGGGAAAGGAGCCTACGGTAAGGACCCGGAGAAAGGGTGACCGCTTTCAGCCCCTGGGTATGGCCCAGGAGAAGAAGCTGAAGGACTTCTTTATCGACCAGAAGGTGCCCCGACAACGGCGGGACGCCGTACCTCTCCTGGCTTCGGACCGAGGAATCATGTGGGTCGTGGGATACAGGCCCTCGGAGGCGTCCAAGGTGAGAGGAGATACAAAGAGGGTGGTCCGGGTCCGGTGGGAAACGCTGGAGCGCTTCCCCAGAGATGACTAAGCCGCGCTTTCCTCTACAACTTTAGCTCCCAGGATACTCCGTAGGTGCTCCAGGGCCCCTTGGTGGGCTTGTTGGTCGAAGGAGGCTACGCAGCTTGCCGGGACCTCAACCAGGTAGTCCCGGTTCCGGGCATCGGAGGCAGTGTACATCACGCAGATGTCGGTACAGACACCACAGATGATGACCTTCTCAGGGTCTATCTCCCGCAGGCGGTCCTCAAGGTCCGTGTTGAAGAACCCGCTGTAACGGTTCTTGCGGATGATATTCTCTTCCTTCACGTACTCCCGCAGCTCGGAGATAACCTCAGTTTCGTGAGTTCCCTTGATACAGTGAGGAGGGAATATCTGGAACTCCAGATCGTCGGGGTCGTGATGGTCACATATAAACAGAATCTGTGACCCCCTTTGCCGCTCCTGCTCTAGCAGGGCCGCGACATGCGGGATGATATCACGGCTCTGATCTCCGCAGTAAAGGTTATGCCCCGGCTCCAGGAAACCTCGCACCATGTCGATTACCAGTACAGCGTTGGCCATAGGATAACTTCCCTCTTGGGTTCAGTCCCTGCCGGCCGTGACATTGGCGGGAACTGAAGGTATGCCGCCAAAACGCAGGCGCATAAGGCCTTTGAAGTCCTCCCAGGCGGTACGGAGTACCTTGACCCTGCTGTCGGGGTCCTCCACCCAGTCCACCGGTATCTCCCGGATGCGAAAACCCCTCTTGGCGGCGATTATCAGCAGCTCCGTATCAAAGAACCAGTTGTTGTTCTTCACCAGGGGAACCAGAGCTTGGGCGGCGTTGCGGCTTACAGCCTTGAAACCGCACTGGGCGTCGCTAAAGGAAACAAAAAATAGAGACTTGATCATCATATTGTAGGAACGGGAGATAACCTCCCTCTTTAAGGAGCGCCGCACCTTCGCCCGGGCGCTGAGACGGCTGCCTATGGCTATATCGTAGCCCTCTTCAATTGCCTGGATAAGCCTTGGAAAGGAGTTCAGATCGGTAGACAGGTCCACATCCATATAGCTCACTATATCGGCGTCGCTCTCCAGCCACGCGGTGCGAAGTGCTCGGCCTCGGCCTCTCTGTGGGATGTAGACATAGGAGATCCCGGGATACTTTTGGGCCAGCATCTCACTTACTGAACCAGTGTTGTCCGTTGAGCCGTTGTCGGCTATGACTATACGCCAGGGGTTGCGAGAAAGGTTATCGTGAAGAAATTGGCTCAGAATCATCATGCTCTGAGGCAACCCCTTCTCCTCGTTCAGAACAGGAATTACTATATCGACAGCCGGTACCATACTTACCCCACCTTCAATTCTATACAAGCTACGACGCCAGGTAAACGGCGGATTGATGTGTTACAGCTAGGTTTAGAGGACCAGGCTTCTTTTAAGCCTGCTTCCCAACGTACAGAGTATCTCGTGCCCCTGCCGTGGGCTAAGTAACCTTATATGCAAGTTTCTTGTTTGCCACCCATAGTTCCTCCAACAGCAAGCTTTCAGAAACCGCTCCCTCTCTTTTTCTCGATGTGCCGTTGCCTGTCATGCTGAAGGGAGTCCCGATGTCCCGACTAAGTCGGGAGGACGACTGAAGCATCTCAAATCAGACCCTAAGGGTCTCCACATCTGCTGCTGCTTCGGTAGAGATGCTTCGCCCCGATGAGTCGGGCCTCAGCATGACATGAGGTTGAGTACAACGTGAAAATGGGTATGCACACCTTTCTAGAAAACTTGCACATCGGATTAAGTGATAGAAAGCATACGGGACTTGCGGGAGATCTATTAAGATGTCGCTGATCTAAGCAGCATCAGTAGGTGAGCCGTCAAGATACCTGTCTATCCGCTCCACACTGTAGCTGGTGGAGCCCATTAGAAGACTCTCCACGGCCACCCGAGCAGTATCTAAGGATGTGTAACAGGGAATGCGCCTCTCCGTGGCGGCCC
>JAPULR010000035.1 GCA_027294635.1 Chloroflexota bacterium
CGGCAAGGGAGGAAAGCGGGGTAGGCGAGAGTTACCAGGACCAGCCTTCGAGGCCATTCAGAAATCTCTAGAGGCTTTCGGCCTTAACCTGGGGTCAATGGGTCCGGATGCTTCGTTATGGCCTTCATCTTCACGTACGGGCAAGGGGCTGACCAGCGGCGCCTTCTATGGCAACCTTCAGAACTACTTTCGCGAGGCTGGAATGAAACCCGCGGGCGTCCATATCTTGCGCCACACCGCCGCCAAGCTGCATCGGGAGGCGGGAGAGGACGTAGAGGACGTGAGCCGCTTCCTGGACCATAGTTCGTTGGGAGTGACTACGGTGTACCTACGGCGGCTGCAACGGGGAGCAGGACAAAAGCTGGGCTAAAGTAGCAGAGGCTATCGGCCTTCCAACTATGTAATCCGGCTTGCGTTTCCCGCATCACAGCATCCTTTGGGCAATCCCAGTAGATTTGATTTTTCCAAAGGAATAAACTGGAATTAATGGTTTGTTTAGTGAAACTCCCCTTCCCAAAACGAGGTTCTTAATGGATGAATTGAACCCTGATTCATATCGAAGATATGAAGACGCTGAAACTCTTCGTCGAAAGGTAGAAAAGACATCCAGGCGCTCATTGACGGAGGAGGAACGGCACGAAATCGCCCCCGCGTTGTCTGGGCCTTATGACGACACTGATGTCGCTGAATTGATTAACGCTGTCCGAACCGACTTGCCTCCGGAGACTAAACCCTCTCAAGATGACAAGGCTAGGGCTCAACGCAGGGCCCAGGAACGAATGACGGCATTAGAAGCGAAGGAACTCGTGGAAGAGCTGCGAATGGACCTCTTTCTACACCGTCACCCTCCCTTCCGTAATAAGGGCGTCGAAGCGGCAGAGTGGATTGAGTCACAAGTGGAGAATGCCAAGACGAAACGTCTCAGCATTGAGGTAGCTGTTCCCGCTAATCTCGATTGTATGGCATCCATTGTCTGGTTGGGTGAATATCTGAAAAATGAAACGGCCCAGTATCTACCAATCACAGTCGACAATGACTCGGAATGTCTAAGGCAGTTCCTTAGCGCATCCAATATCAAGGGGATAAATTGGAGTTGTCCGGTTCTTGAGTATCTCGGCGTCAATCCCGAGGGTGAGATGAACATCAAGCGGGTGTGGGCACCGGACGGCTCTATGCTGGGCAGGCTTCAAGGATCGGCTGTCGAACTCGCAAAAGCGACCAAATGGGAAGAATTTGCGGCCGTACATCATTTGCTTACGGGGGGCATCAGCGCTCCACAGGCGGTTCAAGCAACCTCCCACTTCAGAGCTGGCAGGGAGGCATACGGTAAAAGGCATAGGATTACAGTGGAAATTCTTGACCCAGATTCTGCTACCCATGAAGACATAATTAAAGCCTTTAAAAAGACGCTCTCAGATCCTGTTCCTAGTGCCTTGAGACGACCAAGACAGAGGGCCCGGGTGGCGTCTAGGTCTGCATTAGTAGCAACCTTCGTCGAGGAAACCCAGGGGATGTCGTGGCGAGAGAGGCTGGAGGAGTGGAACCGGCGAAACCCCGAACAACGGTTTCGCACTGACTCTGCTATCAAGCAGGCCCACTACAGAGCTACTCACCGCTAGCCTCAAGTTCCCCACAGCGGAGAACACAGGAAATCACGTTTTAGAGCCCTTAAGCGTGACTTTTGCCCGTGTATCATCGGTGCATGCGCCCTATTCTTGTTCTACAAGTTCCGACGCCGGACCTCCGATATGGGCACGTAATATCGGCTTCTACTAATCCGGATTTAATGCAGTATTTCTGTTCGACGGTGATCGCCGACCAGGAAAGACGATTAGATGGCATTGACGACCTGTTTGAACGGGAGTACCAGCGCATCAAGCTGGACCATTTAAGGGCTCAACTGGCTTGGGCTATGGGCGGTGAGGCGTGCCTTTAAACGGCCCTACTCCAGAATCAAGAGAATTACCCTCCCAAAATCCGTCCACGACTGGTCACCCGGTCGCAAACTCATCTCACATTGGTGAAACAAACAAGGACGTATCAAAGCATACCCTTGCTATTCAACCCACATCTGAGCGTACATACCCTGACGCCCATCCCACCATCGACCTGGAGGCTATTGAACGGCTATGCCGTGTCTGGGGCGAAGTGGTACAGGCCATCCTCGACCGTAGGAGGACAAGGGTAGAGAAATGAACGAATCCAAGAAGTCTGGCCAGCACACACGGGCTGTGGGCTACATCAGGGTTTCTGATGAGTCCCAAATCGAAGGGTACTCCTTAGACGCCCAAAAACGTGAAATCTCTGAGTGGTGCCGAGCCCAGGGGCTCGACCTTCTTCACTTTTATGAAGAGGAGGGGGAATCGGCGTTCAAGGAATCGATCGAAAAGCGTCCAAAGCTGGTGGCGCTCCTTGATGCAACTGAAGCCCGAGAATTTAGCGTGGTCGTAGTCCATACGCTTGACCGATGGGCCCGAAAGGCGGTGGTTCAGGTCCAGGCCTGTCATCGTCTCGGAATGTCGGAGGTGGGGTTCGCCAGTGTCCGTGAGAACATCGATATGACCACTCCGGTAGGACGGTTGACGCTCACCTTGATGGGCGGCATTAATGAGTTTTTCTCCGATCAATTGGGGGAGCACGTGAAGAAAGCTCAACGACAGCGGATCGCTGAAGGTCTTCCTGCAGGTCCTTGCCCCTTCGGATATCCCACAACAGACACCAATGGCGTGCCATTAGTGGACGAGAAGGTAGCCCAAGCGGTACTAGAAGTATTTCAAAAGAGAGCGGAAGGCCAGTCGACCGGTCAGATTGCTCGATGGCTAAATAGCCAGGGCTTTCGCACCCGGGTTGGCAACGCTTTCACCCCACACGCAATTAAGGATATGCTGAACTCTTGCTTCTATACGGGCCGACTCGAATACCATGGAGAGGAGTACAAAGGCAAGCACAAGGCCATCATCTCGCAAGACCTCTTCGACCGGGTCCAAGTAAGGCGTCAGAAGCGGGGATTTACCCGAACCGTGAATGGGCCAAAGGGATTGCTCCAGGGCAGTGTCTACTGCATAAACTGCGGAAACGGCCTCCAGTCCGACCGGCACCGACAGCAGGTGCCGCTGTACCGGGAGAGACACGCTCACCAGTGTGTTACCAACGACACCAGCATCGTAGCGGACGTATTTGACCACCAGTTGGCCACCATAATCCACTCTCTGGACCTGAGATCGGACTGGCGAGACCGCATGGCAAAGCTGGCCTGTCAAGGTTACGACGGGCCGTCGTGTAACGACCTGTTGGAGAAGAGGAGGAGGCTGGGCCGGGCATATGCGGAAGGGGCATTCGCAGAAACAGAGTTCAACCACCGGTTGTCGGAGATAGACCAGCTACTCGGTCAGGCCCAGGCGGTAACGCCACCAAATGTTGATGAGGCGGTGTCGCTTTTCTCCAATATACCCCTACTTTGGTCGGAGGCGACACTGGACGAGCGGAGGAAACTTATCGGCCCACTCATTCAACGAGTCTACGTAGACCTGGAACATAAACAGATTGCAGCGATGGTGCCGGAGCCACCGTTCCAGGCCTTGCTGGCTCGCGCTATACAAAAAGCACCGGACACACCGGTGCTCTTGGTGCCCATGGCTGAGTGGAACCATGAGTAAATTTGGAGTTGGTGGAGACGGGGGAGAGTTGAACTCTACCATGAACACGGGCTGGGGTGCTAGTTCCAGCCAGCCTTCAGGCCAGTCCGCGTTCTCTCGTGGGCGAGTAAGCTCTCAGTCCGTCAACCCGAAGGTTTCTGCCACTAATTGGTAGGACCGAACTCTGGCCTCGAATGAATAGCAATTGGTGACTAGCCCAACATCCTTAGTCTGATAGCCATCTGCCCGCTCTACAATCCAGTCGTGCACCTGATCTGGCGTGCCATCGCAGTAACCTCGACTGTAGCTCGCTATGTGTTGTTGGGCTTCTGCCGACAGCGGGTACACCGCTGCTTCTTCCGGGGGCAGCAGCCCGTGTCCCAGGCCCATAATCCACGCCACGCGGTTAAGGTTGCGGCTCGTGCCTAACAGCTTTGCTTCCTCCTCCGTTGGTGCGCAAATCACCTGGAACGTCACATTCACCTTGGGCTCAGAGAGAAACCGGGAGGCTTTGAATTCGTTACGGTAAATCTCGGTCACCGTAGGACCGTAATCCCCTGTGTTGCCGAAAAAGTCTGCGAAGGAGAAGGGTAACCCTAACTGGGCAGCAAGCTGTGCACTGTAAGTGCTGGATCCAAGCAACCACACCTCGGGAGCAGAGTCCGGGAAGGGCCCCGGCTGAACGTGGATTTGAGAAAACGGGTGGCTCCCGTCAATTTCCCCATGGATGAATCCCAGCAGGTCCACCACTTGCTGAGGGAAATGTTGGATGTCCGCTTGACGCTTTGGGTATGCGAGGGCGGCGGCGGTTAGTTGGTCGCTTCCTGGTGCTCGGCCGATACCGAGGTCAATGCGGTTGGGGAAGAATGCGTCCAGAATGCGGAACTGCTCAGCCACTTTCAATGAAGAGTAGTGAGACAGCATTATTCCCCCGCTCCCCACACGGATGCTACGTGTGTTGGCAGCTATCTGCCCTATGAGTACTTCAGGACTGGTGCCGGCAAAGGAGGGTGAGCTGTGGTGTTCTGCCACCCAGTATCGCTTGAATCCAAAGGCTTCCACAGCCCGGGCTAGCTTGACCGTTTCTCGAAGAGCCTCAGCGGTGTTTCCTCCTTTACGCATCGGAGATTGGTCAACGACGCTTAGGATGTAATTTTCAGAAGGTACCAATTTTTCTATCTTGGGTTTGAGGCAACTGTTCCTTTAGCTCAGGATAATCAAGCTGTGGCGATTTGACAATTGGCCGAATGGATATTTAGAGACAGAGGAGTAGCTCCCGGACTCTAAATTCAAAACCCGAGCATCAGGGCCACAAACTATTAATACTCTAGGGCTGAACCAGGCTACGTAGAGTGCTCCAAATTGCAACCTTTTGGTGGAGACGGCGGAGGGGTTGAACGATACCATGTAACATGCCTAGGGGTGCTGGTGATAGGAACTGGGGTAAAGTAAAGACTGACTGCTGGCGCCTGCATAACCTTCACTACTCCCCACCCTCCGCTCATTCCTCCATTCTGTCTAAGCTTTGCTTATTTAAGGTTGGCGCCATGGGTACAGTGAGTAAAGCGTTACCGGCCACAGTGCCTCCAGCCGCAGCGATTGCCCATTTGACTCCCAGCCAACTAGTGATGGCACCGAGACCTAAAGCGCCGATTCCGATACCGCTTACTACAAAGCTGTACAGTCCCATGATTCTGCCCCTCATGGCCTCGGGCGCCATGGTTTGAAGAAGTGTGTGGGCCAGAGTGTCATAGATTGTAGCAAAGGATCCCACCAGGAAGATCAAAACCAACGACAATTGAAGGATGCTGGAGAAGGCAAAACCTACCAATAAAGTCCCGAATAGGAAAGCTGCCCCAGTAAATAGCCACCCTTTGGACCTAATATCGCCAAGACTGGAGACTATAAGGGCTCCTACAACTCCTCCAGCCCCTCTAAGAGTGGACAACAGTCCCAACACAATGGGTCCAGCGTGAAGAACGTCTCTTGTCACCACGGGAAACATTGATTGAGTGGAGAAGCCAAGGCCATCTGTGATGAGCACAGTGAATAGAACTGCTCGTACCGGACGGTTTCGCAGCGCAAAGTTAACCCCCTCTTTTAGATTGGCCCAGGCAGAACCGATTGGTTTTGCAGCTGGAACACGGGGAACACGCAGAAGGAATAAAGAGCCGAGCATGATAATGCTACCAAGGACGAGGAACAAATACCCCACACCAAAGACTGAAATAATAATTCCTCCTGCCAGAGGACCTAATACCGCGGCACCGTGAGTAGACATAAACTGGCCTGCGATGGCATTCATGAAGACTCGCGGACCCACCACATCGTACATCAGCGTATTCCGAGTGGTTAGCTGAAGACCCATTGCCGTCCGGTGGACTACTGCGATAATAACGATGTGCCAAAACTGCACAAGACCCGTAATGGCGAGTACCCCTAATACCAGGATGGCAGAAGCTGCGAGACTCTGAGTCACCATCAACACAGATCGTCGGTCTAGGCGGTCGGCAATAACGCCGCCAAGGGGGCTGAAAGCCATATTGGCCACAGAGCCTATAGCAGGCGCCAGGCCAACCAAAAGTGGAGAGTCGGTAATTTCAAAGATGAGCCATCCTTGGCCCATCATGTAGGGCATAAAACCTGCGGCACCGGCAAAACTATTTGCCCAAAGCCACCGGTATGCCGGGATTCGAAATGCTAACGTAAGTCGATTGAGATGCATTGATCCATCTCAGCTAATGACAGCCTACTGAGATGGCTTATTCTTCCTTAACGGACTGGCTGAACACTACACCAGTTGGGTGCAATTCACAATTGTTAAAAGAGCCTCCTGATCAGGCTCAGAAGGCTCCTTCTCGGTGTTCATGGTGGAGACGGGGGAGAGTTGAACTCTACCATGAACACGGGTTGGGGGTGCTTTTGGTGGAGACTGCAATTGCGATAAGCACGCCAAGGAGTTCTCTCGGCAGGAGTGGATACTTGCGCGGGGTGCTCTCTAAATAATACCGAGCTTCCAATATTGACCTGTCTGCCCGGAATCATGCGATAGTACTAATTAGCCTCGTTGCCAGAGACTCAACCTCTCAGGCGCTTGGCGGAAGATGCATCCTAGTTTGGGGAGGGGTATGGGTCGACGGCGACTCATTCAATTGCGTACCCATGGAAAACGGACTCGGCGTAGGGTACAATTCGGCAGCTAAATTCGGTATAGGAGATATTAGATAGTGCTAAGCCGACGTGTGATTCCAAAATTTTGGTTATTTACATTTGTCTTAATCGCCGTACTAATGATTAGTGCGTGTGGAGGCGGCGACAATTCGAGGCCTACCCATTCTGCGGCTGACTAAGGCACCTGTGGTTTAGGTGGTTCCGATACTTAATCCACTAACCCTCATGTGTAAAACCAAGCGACCGCAACTCCCACTCCT
>JAPULR010000036.1 GCA_027294635.1 Chloroflexota bacterium
TGGGTAGTGACCCCCTAACTAGGTCTGTCAAAAAGGAAGCTCTTCTTAACTCCCCACGTTAGCGGGACTAAACCCTCTTGGCCTAGAAGTACTTGCTAAATTCCTAGAGCACGTTAGCAAGGTTTTCTTCGGTTGCCCCCCGGAAAGCCGCACCGGTCGCTTGAGCAATCATGTGGCCCCCGGCGGTGAACGCTAAGGGCCTGGATTCGTCCACCGCTGTTGACTTCTCAGCGTACACCGGGTATTAGTTACTATCCTGAGACCGAATGAAACAGAGGTCAAAAGTGATGAAAGGGACTCGTCGAGTAGTAACAGGCCTTGATTCTGGTGGAAAACCAGTGGTTACCAGCGACGCAGAGCCGCCGTTGACTGGTGGCAATGAAACGCTGAATGCGTGGGCTGTTGATTTGTGGGAAATGGCAACAGTGCCGCCGAAGCTGACAGACGAGGGAGAGTTGACGACAAATGGAGGATTTCCTGAGTCCGGCAGCTTGGTTTTTCGTATGGTCCAGCTTCCCCCGGAGTCGACCATTCGAGAAAACATGGAGGAAGCCAAAAGCTATTACGGCCGGGAAGTATTGATTGACTCAGAGGAATTTGGAATGCATCGTAGCGATACGGTCGACATGATCGTCATCTTGTCGGGAGAGGTTTGGATGAAACTCCAAGACTCCGACGAGGTCCTTTTAAAGGCGGGGGATACCCTTATTCAACGGGGAACCGTACACACTTGGCGGAACCGTAGCCAGGAGCCTTGTATCATGGCTGCTGTTCTGGTGGGTACAGAAAGCAATCAGCTTCGTAAAGTTAGCGGAAGTAGTTGAGGCCGCATCTTCATAAGCAATTGCGGGCTAGGTTCTAGGGGTTAATAGAAGATAGCTGCCACCACTCCAATTACATCATCTTCCCGTACAGTAAATAGGTCCTTTTCGAAGTTCCGGTCGCCCTGGGTATGGGCGTACCATCCAGCGTGATCGTATCCTGTAGCGACAACACGGTGCCCCACTACGTCCCCGGTGGCTGGATGCTTGTATACTAAATAGTCGCCTACCTCAATTTTGGCGACATCTACTTCGACGGTTACTTGAATATGTCCGTCCCCTACTGTCGGTACCATGGATTCGCCGCTTGAACGCCAGATGCGTGCGGTACCGGGGAGAAGGGCCTCGACTCTATCTCCTCCGACGAGTCGAATATCCCGAGAGTCCATACGGACCGAGGGTGCTTCGAGAAAGTATGTTTCGTTTGTGTACTCTTCAAGCTTAGTGACGCCGTCATTGGGTGCGCCAATTAGAGGTGAAGCAACCGCAACTACTGCCACCAGGGATAATAAAAGTACTATTGCTGCCTTTGTACCCCCAAATCTGGAAACCCGACTGGCAAACTTCCCCCACTGCATAACTGCCCCCTTACCATCGTGTATAACGGCTGAAAGGAACTATCTCCGGAACCCGGTTCAGAGATTAGCCAACTCCAAAGATGAGGCGCAAAATGTGCCTTTGGTGTCGCCCTGATCCTCCTAGAGACGTCACAGGATATCTACTTTCAGGCAACGGTTGGGGTCTCAAGGTATCATGGTCGCCTATCCCATCGGCTCACGGCTAACGTCCCTTAGGTATCATGCGCTGATGTCCGAGCGGCTCACTCAGGGAGGACCAGCTGCGCAGATAGGCAGCCCTTGAGGATTCGGAGGCCGTCAGACCAGTTTTGCTCCGAGGTCTCACGGCAAGCAGAAGCTATTTTCCCGCATGAATCTTTGGTGCTGGAGTCGCGAAGACGCAAGCTACATCCGTGAGCTCCACCCAGTCGGCAAAGATGTTGTTCAGGCATTATCGCTATGCTAGACTTGGCCGTACTTTGCCCAGCTACAGGTCGGAATATAAGCTACTAAAAGAGACTTGGCGTGAGGTGATCTTTGGCCACTATAGACGAACGATATATTGAAAAGTTCCCGTCCTCCGCCACGATGTACGAGAAGGCCGTTGGCTATTTCCCCAGCGGCATAACCCACCAGAACCGGTTCGCCACACCCTTTCCCGTTTACTTCAACCGGGCCAGTGGAGGCGTGAAGTTCGACCTGGATGGGAGTGAGACCATTGACTTCGTTATGGGCAATGGGGCCCTGCTTCAGGGACACGCCCACCCGGAAATAGTTGCCGCCGTTACCTCCCAGGTTGCTCAGGGGACCCACCTGGGGGGAAATACCCCCTTCGAGATGGAGTGGGCCGACGCCATAATGCGGCTTGTGCCTTCGGTGGAACAGGTCCGCTTCACCAACTCCGGGACCGAATCCACGTACCTGGCCATCCGTCTGGCCCGGGCCTTTAACGCCAAGAGCAAGATACTGAAGTTCGAGGAGCACTTCCATGGCTGGCATGAGTATGCTCTGCCATCCCAGGGGAACGCTCCCCCGGCGTCGGTGCCTCAGGCCATTTTGGATATGGTGATTGTGGTGCGGCCCAATATCGACGAGGTGGAGGAGGTCCTCAAGAATGACCCTGACGTGGGTGTGGTGATTCTGGAGCCCACTGGGGCGCACTATAGCTGCTTCCCCATCCAGCCTGACCCCTTCTTGCAGCAGCTACGAGAGGTCACCGCAAAATACAGCGTCGTGCTGATTTTTGACGAGACCATCACCGGCTTCCGAATCTCCAAAGGCGGAGCTCAGGTGCGGTACAATGTTGAACCGGACCTCACTACCTTTGGCAAGATCGTGGCCGGCGGTATGCCGGGCGCGGCCATCGGCGGAAAAGCCGAGATCATGGAGATGATGTCCTTTAGAGGGACCCCTGATTGGGACGACCACCGACGCATTGGCCAGGGCGGCACCTTTAACGCCAACCCTCCAACAGCCGTAGCCGGAATAGTTGGCTTGAAGATGATCGCCGAGCAGCCCATCAATGAACGGGCCGACGCCATGGCGTCGCGGCTGAAGTCGGGCCTCAACGAGGCCTTCCAGCGGGCCGAGGCGCCGGGGTTCGCCTACGGTATCGCTTCTCTAGTCAACCCTATTTTGGGGCTGGAGCCTACAAACGATTACGAGGCCCCCGTCATCACTTACGAGGAGCGCCGTGCCGCAATGACAGGTAAGCGAACGGGATTTTTGACCAAGGCCATGCTTAACCACGGTGTTCACGTGATGGGAGGGCAGGTGTTCATGGTGTCTTCGGCCCACACCGAGGAGCAGATTGATAGGACCGTTGAGGCCTTTGAGGCCTCGCTGCGTGATTTAAGGGCCGAGGGGATTGTGTAACATTCCAGCAGGGTGTATTTGGAATGAGCCTACGATTCAGGGGTCGGCCCGATACTTGGGCGGCCCCTGAATTTTTAACAAAGGTTACCAAGGGAGACAGCCGTGGATGATAACGCATCCCACCAGCCCCAAAGGCAGCGCCATTTTACCGCCAGCGGCTACGTGGCCCATGAGGGCCGAGTGCTTCTCCACTGGCATCGCAAGGTTCAGGCGTTGCTGCCCCCCGGGGGCCACATAGAGCCCAACGAAGACCCGGTGGAAACGGTCCTTCGGGAGATCAAGGAGGAGACGGGCTTGGTCGTAGAGGTACTATCAACCGGCCTACCCCTTGATGTTGAGTACCCTACCCAGGTGCCTCCGCCGGAGACCATCATGGTGGAGGACATTCAGGACCCTGAGGACGGCCCTCATCAACACATTGACCTGATCTATTTTTGTCGTCTGGTGGGGCCCGCTGAGGACTTAAAGGACGGCTGGTATTGGGTCAGCGAGGAAGCGCTGGCTCAACGGGAGCCAGTTTTGCAGAGGGATGGTAGCACGGTCCAACCCCCGGAGGATGTTCGAAGGCTGGCCCTGGAGGCCCTACGTAAAGCCGGAAATGTAGGCTAGGTTCGGGAACCTTCGGAGGTTCGTTTAAGGAGCATGAGGAAGGTTCTGGAGGAGCGCGAAAGCACCATACGCGAGTAGATGGCCCCTATAAAGTGGGATGCGCTCAGGGGCATAATCATGCGGGTCCTTTCCGTAACTCGGGTGCCGCCGTTGTGTGGCTCAAGGACGGTCTCGCCGGTACCCCGGGTGGTACGACCCCGGAACTTGTTGGAGACGTGTTGGACCAATTTATGGGGACGTTCTAACTCAGCTACCGTAATTGTCAGGTCTCCCTTTCTAGCGCCGCTCATACTTAGGGCAGAGCCGCCAACCTGGTAGGAGGTTTTGATGGTTGCGCCTGGCTTTAGGCGTTCTGGCGACCTTTCGACTGTGAGGACAATGCCCCATAAAGACCGCAAGAGGGCCCCTCGCCCGGCGTAGGTCAGCAGCGTGTCGAAGACCTTTTCTGGAGGCGCATCGATGTAGAGACTGCGGGTGTGGCTAACTCTGCGTAGCAGGGCTCCCACGATGAAGATAGCTAGCAGGGCAAGACCAGCTACCAGAAAGGTTACCGGCAGTCCCAGATCCGACGCCCCCGCAAACACGCCGACGCCCACCCCTATAATGGTGCCGCTGATGACTTCAAGGGACCACCACTGAAGCTCACCCAGGGGGATGACCTGATACTCGGGATTTTCCTGCTCCATACTAAAGCCCTGTACATCTCCCAGAAATAGAGTGGTTATATAGCCGGCCCTGTTTCTAACTGTTGCCGAGATCTCCTGAGGCCGGCGCGTAGTTGCCCTGGCGAAAACAGCGTAACCGATGTGGAGGGAGCCTGGAG
>JAPULR010000037.1 GCA_027294635.1 Chloroflexota bacterium
TACAGCGGCATCCTGGACCGCTTCCCCAACCTCCGCCTCCTCATCCTGGAGGCCAACTCCGGCTGGGTCCCCTTCTGGCTCAACCGCCTGGAGAAGTACTGCGAGGGCCGTCAGTCCGTCTTCTTCGACGACCATCCCCTGAAGCACTCCCCTCAGGAGTACTTCCTCCGCCAGTGCGCCGTGGCCGCCGACGCCGACGAGCCCTCCATCAAGTACGTGGTGGACTACATCGGGGACGACAACATCGTCTTCAACACCGACTACCCCCACCCCGACGCACCGGCCACCTCCGAGCCCCTGGCCAACATGATGGAGCAGCCCCTCTCCGACGAGTCCAAGCGCAAGATCCTGTGGGACAACTCGGTGAAAATCTACGGAGAGCGGCTCATCGCGGGTCACCCCCTTGCCAAGAACTAGCGGGAGGTGGCGCCACATCCTCCTGGACTGGCTAACAGCCCAGAGGGCGACAGGCCCCCAGCCTCTCAATGCCTAGCCGCCCAAGGGGTTGACATGAAGGAAACTGCCGATTCTAATGGATTGTTACCTGGATTTTATGGTCAAACGACTTACGGCACTATTTACGTTTTCGCCGGCGCAAGAGAGATGATATCGTGAATCACATGCAACAGCTTGTGCATCGCGGAGTGTACCTGCTCATCGCCGGGCTGGTTTTTTCCACTATCCTCATACTTGCCTGTGGTGGAGACGACGCTTCAACACCCACCCAGACCCCAACGGCCACCGTTGCGCCAGGGGGAGGCGGTGATGGAGGCACCAGCGTTGGTGAGACACCCACCCCAACGGATACAACTGTTGGGGGAACGTCCTTCTCAGGCGCCGAAACTCTGTTTATATCCGCAACCGAGTTTGACACGGTTACGGTCGAATTAAGCGCCGGTGATGTTCTGCAAGTGACTTTTGACGTTGAGTCAAATATTGTTGGTGGTCAAAACGTGATAATCGAAAAGGGGAAGGCTACAGAGGGCATTCAGCTGGTGATAAGTGACCCCTTCGATAGTCCGATACTTTCGATTGACGAGGTTACTGATTCCGGCACCGTTGAAGTGCAGGCCGAGGTTACCGGTGACCATAAAATAGTGTTCATTAATCCCTTCCCCCTGCAGGCTCAGACGGTTGAGTTGAGCTATATCGTTAACCCCTAGGCTAGTAACCAATTGGCCTCCGATGTCGCGGGCAAGCCTACTCTTTGACTAGGCCATTTTCTGTTCGGCTCACAACGTGGGAAGGTGGTCCCATATCATTAGGGGTCCACGCTTGTGAAGCTTATCAAGAGCAACGGAGGGTCCTGGCATCTATACTGGACGGCCCCTTTCCGACTAGAAGCTGAGGATGCCTCAGCATATCCCATGGGACCTCGGTTTATACGAGTAGAATTTGTTTCATCCAAACGCCGCAGGTATACCTATATCACTTGATTCCACCTACGATAAACGTAATAACTAAGGCATAAATTCACTCAACTTCGCATTTGATCCCTAATTAGACGAGGGATTGACAAAGACGATTCATGCCCATTAGTATGGGGCCGTCTTCAGGTCTCATTCGTGGCTTGAGCAACCGATTCTCGATTGGAACGTCCAGCTACAAAGATTTTGGAGGTGACCAAATGTCCCATGCTCAAAGATTGTTAAGCCGGAGGGTGTACCTAGCCCTGGCAGGGCTAACAGTGTTAACCCTCTTCATCCTGGCATGTGGCGATGACGCCACCCCCACACCTACCCAAGGGCCTGCGGCCACATCTACCCCCACCCCAACAGTGACAGCCGAAAGGGTTCCGGTGTCGCCGCGCCTGAGGATAGCCATAGCTACCCCCGCGGAACAGTTTACCATGGCCCATCCCCAGAGCCAGACGTCACAATCGGTTATCCCTATTTACGACCATCTGGTGGGGAGGCAGTTCCAGACCAACGTGGAGCAACCGGAGCTTGCCACCTCCTGGTCGGTTTCCCCCAGCGGCAGGACCTGGACCTTCAATCTAAGAGACGATGTCCCTTTCTACAGAAACGCCAAGCCAACAGATAAAATGTTCGGCGCCCAGGACGTTGTCCTTACCTTTGGCCTACTCACAGGTAACCTGAGCGATTTGACCCGCAGCCCAGGCACCTGGGCCGGAAGGCTGGGCACCGATGAGAGCGCCTGGATTATCGAGAACCCCTCCAGGTTGAGGATAGAGCTGCCGAAGATCAACCTGGATATACCGTTCCTTGTCTCTGACGAGTGGGAGACGGGCATGGCCAGCAAGGTTTGGTGGGATGCCGTGGGCGGTGAGGAAGGCTATATGGACGACCCCATCGGCAACGGACCCTGGAGCTTCTTGGACCTGGAGCTCAACGTGCGCGCACTCCACGAGCGGGTTGAGAACCACTGGCGCAAGACTCCTCAGTTCCACGAGATCGAGTTACTGTTCGTCAAGGAAGCAGGCACCCGGCTGGCCATGCTGATCACCGGAGAGGCCGCCATCGTCAACATTCCCCGGGACCTGAGAGGGCAGGCACAGGACGCGGGAATGGTGACAGCCAAGAGCACCCTGCCTGGATCGCACACCCACCTGAGGATCCCCTTCTACCAGCCTGAGAACTTCTGCCCAGGCGGAGTGCCACCCCAAGGTGGACGTGAGTGCGGCCCCACACCAGGCTACGACCCCGACGACCCCATGCGGAATGTCAAAGTACGGTTGGCACTCAACTACGCCATTAACCGCGAAGAGCTTAACAACGCCTTCTTCGTGGGTGAGGGATTCCCCGAGGTTGACTACTTCCCACCGTGGCGGGAGGACTTTTTGGACGAGTGGGCTCCATACCCCGGACCCGACGGCAAGACCGGTGCCGCGGGCGGATGGCCCTACCCCTACGACCCGGTGCAGGCCAAGCAGTTCCTGGTTGAGGCAGGCTTCCCCAATGGATTCGAGACGGAGATCTGGTATGCTATCAGTAGCCGGACCGTGCCGGAGCAGCCCGACATCGTTGTAGCAATTAGCGGTTACTGGGCCGAAATTGGAATCGAAACGAAACTCGTTCCCTTTGATGGTAGCCTGACCAGAAGAGCCAGAGGCGCCGATGTCTCCAACTGGTCCTTCTTCGCCGCTCCCTCCCTAGACCCCATCTGCGTTGCGCCCTCTTTCTGGTGGCGGGAAGGCGGCGTTGGATACCGCGAGTGGACGGAGATATCCGACTTTAAGCACGCCTGTGACGCAACGGCCGACCCAGCGGAACGCATCAGGCTAGCCCAGGACTTCGGCACCTGGTGGCTGGAGAACGCCATCAGCGTACCCTTGCTCTGGATCTTCAACGAGGGCACCATCAACCCCAACGTGGTGGCCGAGTACAAGGTCAACATGCTTCACATGGGTCCCATACGTTACCACGAGTACACCGTGCCCGTGTTCAAGTAGGCCTTAACCCAAGGGCTTAAACCCTACAAAGGAGCCTCCGGTGTCGTCGGGGGCTCCTTTAATTTCCGGCTCACAACGTGGGGAGGTGATCCCATGTAATTAGGGGTCCACACTTGTGAAGCTTATCAAGGGCATCGGAGGATGCTGGCGACCGTTCTCAGCAGTTTCTTTCTCACTCGAAGGCTCAGCATGACCTAGCGTTTTTCATAATGCTTCAATAAGTACGGGTAGAAATAGCTACATGCCAGCGTCACGTCTATATTATGTGCCCTGAAATTACACCTTGGAGCCGTCCTGCTACAAATATAAGATATGAGGCACAATTCGTTCTGAACAGTAACGTTAAACCCCCTAGGGAAATTAGGTATTGACAAATGTGATTCATGCCCATTAGTATGGGGCCGACCTCAAGTCTCATTTGTGTCTAGTGCAACTTAACTCCCGTTCGTAACGCTCAGCTACACATCTAGGAGGTGACCAATTGTACAGTGCCCACAGGTTTTTACGCCATAGAGTGTATCTAGCCTTGGCAGGGCTGGCAGTCTTGACACTCTTTATTCTGGCCTGCGGCGACGATGCCACGCCCACACCAACCCAGGGCCCGGCGGCTACATCCACGCCTACCAGTCCCGCCGCCCCAACGGCAACCAATACACCCAGGCCCACCGCCACCCCAACCGCTACTCTGGCGCCGGGCGAGACACCCAGGCCAACAGCCACGGCTACGTCCAGGCCCAGGCCCACAGCGACCCCAACGATTGCCGGTATGCAGATCGTGCAGCCGCGGTTGAGGGTTTCGCTGCCACCTGGCAATGAGCAGTTCACGATACCCTATGCCCAGAGCCAGGTATCAGAGAAGCTGATGCCGGAGTACAGCCACCTGG
>JAPULR010000038.1 GCA_027294635.1 Chloroflexota bacterium
ATCGGATTGGGTGGCATCTCAGTCCTGGGAGCCGGGGCCTACTTTGCCACACAGGGCAATCTTGCCGGCAACCTGCTGACTCTGCTAAGCATCATAGCCCTGGCCTCCTTCATACCCGTGTCCGAATTGGCCCAGGTGGGGAAACAGCTTGCCGACACCCTGGGAAGCTCCCGCCGGGTTTTTGCCGTCCACGACGAGCCTGTGCCGGTCCAGGACGGCCGGGGAGTGCATCTGGCCTCCAACGGACGCTCCGGCCCCGCCATCGCGTTCCAGGATGTTCGGTTTGCCTACGGATCGGGCCTGCCCCAGGCCCTGAAGGGCGTCCGGTTCTCTATTGAGCCGGGTCAGACGGTGGCCCTGGTAGGCCGCTCAGGCGCCGGAAAGACAACCTCGGCCCATCTCCTCCTTCGCTTCTGGGACCCTACGGAAGGCACTATCTACCTGGACAACCACGATTTGAGGGACTTCGAGCTGGACGAGCTTCGTCAGTCCATCGCCCTGGTGGCCCAGGACACCTATCTTTTCAACACCACCATCAAGGAAAACCTGAAGGTGGCCAAACCCGACGCTACCGATGAGGAGATAGTGGCGGCGGCCAAGGAGGCCAACGCCGACGAGTTCGTAGCCTCCATGCCCCAGGGCTACGATACGCCTGTGGGGGAGAGGGGTGTCCAGCTTTCGGGGGGCCAACGGCAGCGTATCGCCATCGCCCGAGCGGTGCTAAAGGGAGCGCCGGTGCTGGTGCTGGACGAGGCCACCTCCCACCTGGACGCCGTCAACGAGCGGCTGGTGCGGCAAGCTCTGGCCCGACTTATGAAGGGCCGGACTACCCTGGTCATCGCCCACCGCCTCTCCACGGTGCGGGACGCCGATAAGATACTGGTCCTCGACGAGGGCAGGCTGGTAGAGGAGGGGACCCACGAAGAGCTCCTGGCCAAGGGCGGCCTCTACTCCCACCTGATATCGGCTCAGGTGATGCCACATCCCACCTCCGCCGACTAGAAGTTTGACATAACGCAAGCGTCCGGCTCAAGGCGTCTTAAGACCCACCAACCTTATCAGCCCCTCAGTTGTGGCAAATTCCCTCGCCTAACGACACACTTGTTCTGGTATAATTTCTAGTCCAAACCAATTGTTATGGAGGTCCCGCTTTTGAGCGTACTTACCGCCTCCCTATTTCTGGCCCTCGCCCTTTCCCTGCTAAGCCTGTGGCTGTTCATTTACCTGTGGCGACGGAGCTTGGACACCCTTAGAGACCTGCGCTCCAGCAGCCAGAGCCGGAGCACTCGATACGGGCAGATGACGGAACAGTTCATGCCCTTCATCTCAGACTACCCCTGGGACCCGGGCCGCTTCCGTTTCATTGGGTCGCCGGTGGACGGCATCCAGTTTGAGGACGAGCGGGTGGTCTTTGTGGAGTTCAAGGTCGGCACCAGCAAGCTCACCCAGAGCCAGCGCCGCATCCGTGACCTTGTCAGGGCCGGGCGGGTGGAGTTTAAGGAGTTCCGCCTGGATTGATGACGTGCCGGTGACCGCGCTTCAAAGAAAAGCACCTTTGAGCTTAGTAATCTTCGACTGCGATGGAGTCCTCGCGGACTCAGAGCCAATCGACAATGAAGTTGTATCCTCCCTTCTCAAGGAGTTAGGACACGATATAGAACCAGACGAAATCGGGATTAAGTGCTCCGGCCTCACCGATGAAGCAATGTGGTCGATGTTCGAGGACGAATTCGAGCAACGGCTGCCTACCGACATCAAAGAGCGCTGGGAAAGGACGATGATCGCGAGATTCAGAGAGCAGCTACTACCGATGCCCGGCGTTGTGGAAATCGTAAAACTACTAGATACTGAGAACATTCCCTTTTGCGTGGCGTCTAACGGGAGCCTCAAGAAGATAGAGAGCATTCTGGACATCACCGGGCTCACTAAATATTTTGGCGGGAGGTTGTTTAGTGCCACACAGGTCGCAAATGGGAAGCCAGCCCCCGATCTGTTTCTACTGGCGTCAGACCGCTTGGCCGTGTCCCCCAAAGAGTGCCTCGTTATCGAGGACAGCCGCCCGGGCGTCCAGGCTGGACTTGCGGCAGGCATGACGGTGCTTGGTTTTTGCCCAAATGGAGATGTTTGGAACTTGAAGGGGCTAGGTATCCAAACCTTTGAAGAGATGGACCTGCTTCCTGGGCTACTCGGGTTAGATCAGACCCCCGTGGACGTCTAAGGACACTGTGGTTCACCATCATGGTTCGACAAGTCCCGCCAGCGGGACAAGCTCGCCACGAGCGGATTCTGCAGTTCACCCCTGAGCACGATATACCGCTCACCCTGAGCAAGTCGAAGGGAGAGCGTCCATGGTTCGACAAGCTCACCATGAGCGGGGCTATACGCCTCCGACAGAGAACAAAGCGCCTGGCCTGTCACCCCAGGGCCTGATATAATCCCGACGCCGGGCCAGGCGTAGCAAGAAGCCCGGCCACCTCTAGAAAGGATACCGTTTAATCAACCATGATCTCTATATTCGTCACCATTCATATAAAACCCGGCTTTAAAGACGCCTTCATGGAGTCTATGATGGGCGATGCCCAGGGATCGGTGCGGGATGAGCCCGGCTGCTATCGCTTCGACGTGCTCCAGAGCCAGGAGAATCCCAACCGCATCCACCTCTACGAGGTGTACGAGAACGAGGCGGCTCTGGAGGCCCACCGTCAAGCGCCCCACTACACCAAGTGGCGCTCCACCGTGGCCGACTGGTTCGACGGTGAGCCCCAGCGGGTCCTGACCTCAACGGTCTTCCCCTCGGACGAGGGTTGGAAGAAGCAGAAATCAGGTCTGGTGAACTGGTAGCCACCCGCTCTATTCAGTCTAATAGTACTTACAATTCGGTCTACAAGGTGAAAAATGACCCAGCGTCAGAAGGTGCACCAGCACATCAGCGACAGCCAGCCGCAGCACCTAGAGCGGGTGCGGGAGTTCATGGCCCAGCCCAGCGTCAGCCAGGAGAGCCAGGGCGTGGAGGAGTGCGCCGCCCTGCTTCTACGCTACTATCAGGAGCTGGGCTGCAAGGAGGCCGAGCTGGCGGAGACCCCCGGCTTCCCGGCGGTTTGGGCCTACTACGACGCCGGGGCTCCAAAAACCCTGGCGGTCTACAGCTACTTCGACACCAACGTGGTGGGCAGCGGCTGGGACCACCCGCCTTACGACGCGGTGGCAACGGAGCGACCGCCATTCAAGAAGGTGGTCTATGGCCGCGGGGCGGGGAACAAAGGCGCCTTTGTCGGTTTCTTGAACGCTCTGGCCACCATCAAAGCCGTTGAGGGCAACCTGCCGGTAAACCTGATGTTCGTCTCCGAGGGAGAGGAGTTCATCGGCAGCGATCACATTCCTCTGCTCATCGACCGCTACCGTCATCACCTGTCCAAGGCCGATGCCGCCATTGTCGCTGGGCCGTGCCAGACGGCCACGGGGGACGTATCCATCTTCCTGGGCAACAAGGGCAACCTGCACATCGAGTTGGAGTGCTCCGGCGACCGGTGGGGCCGGGGACCCGAAGGCGGGGCGGTGCACTCGTCGGCCCAGCCCGTGGTGGACCACCCCGTGTGGCGAATGGTCAACGCCCTGGTCACCCTGTACGATCCGGTGGAGAACCGCATCCTGGTGGATGGCTTTTACGACGGGCTCCAGGAGCCCACCGCCGAGGACCTGGAGCTCATCGACGCCCTGGCCCGGCGCTACAAGGGAAACGAGGCTGGCGCTATACCCAGCCTGGCCCCCGGAAAGGTCAACCGCTTCTTGAACAACCTGACGGGACGGGACCTTTTCCTGCGCTACTGCTTCCAGCCAACCATGAACATCAACGGAATGCGGGCCGGGTACACCGGCCCCGGCACCCTCCTATGGACGCTGCCCAACGCCGCCTATTGCACCATTGACCACCGGCTGCCGCCGGACCTGGACCCCAACGTCTGCTGCGAGAAGATTCGGGCCCACCTTGACCGCCACGGTTACAGCGACATCGGCATCAAGGTGTTGATGGCTGTACCTGCCCAGAAACTCAGCGTTACCGACGACATAGCTCAGGCGGGACTGCGGGTATTTAAAGCCCGGGGCATAGAGCCCACCGTGTGGCCTCGCCGCGGCGCCAGCGGCCCCATGGGCTTCTTCAGCCAGATGCTGGGACTCAAGCTGCTGGGGGCCACGGGCATCGGCTACGCCAGCGGCCACTCGGCTCCCAACGAGTTCCTGGTGGTGGAGGGGGACGGCAAGGTCGGCGGGCTGGCGGAGCTTGAACAGTCCTTCGTCGACCTCATTTACAGCTACGCCGCCTACCCCAACGAGTTTCAATAGGCACAGGTATTCGGCACCCGAAGAGGCTGGAGGCCTATCTCCCAGTTACCTTCTGGGCGTGCGCTAAAGTTGGGTTGCTCTGGTGGGACGAGGTGATAAAGAACCGGAATCCCTGCTCTAGCTGCCGGTCCAGGTCCTCCGGGGTCTCGGCCACGCCGCCGCAGGCGACCCCATACTTCTTGCAGGTAGCCAAAATGGACAAGAGGGCCTCCTGCACCCTGGGGTCTTTGGTATCGCCACCCGTACCCATGGATACCGATAGGTCCCCCGGCCCGGCTAAAACGCCACCGATGCCCTTGACCTGAGCGAGGATGTCCGGCAGGTTTTTGACTCCTTCCACCGACTCGCAGATGGCTATCAGAAACATCTCGCCGTCGGGATCAAGGGGCCACAGGCCCGCAGCCTCGTAGTACTCCGGCACCGATAGTCCCCAGTAGCGAGCCGCCACCCTGGGGCTCCAACCCCGCTCACCTATAGACTCGCTGGCGCCAGTCTTCTGTGAGTACCGGCAGACGCGTACGGCGGCTCGGGCCGCTTCCACACTTTCCAACCGAGGCAACAGAAGTCCATACACACCGTGATCGAGGGTCTGCTTCAACACCCACTGGTTCATTTCCTCGGCGTTGGGTGCGACCCGGACGAAGGGCGCTGGGTCCGCCTGAAGATTCCCCTGGGAAGCAATCCTTTTGCGGCTCAGGAGAAACTGGAGGGATATACGCAGGTCGGTGAAGTCCATGCCCACGTGCTCGTTCTCTATAAAGACAAAGTCATAGCCGGCATCGGCTACGTAGGCGAGGCCGTCCAGGTTTCCGTTGGACACAAAAGTACCGAAGGCGGGTTTTCCCTCTTCAAGAAGTCCAATCACTTTGTTAAGACGGGGTCGATGGGCCATGTCCTCTTCGCCTCCCATTGGAAGTATCGCGATTATGTGGCCATCATACGGCACCCTACCCGACGCCGCAAAGGGCCTCAAGCTTGGATGATTTAGGCCCCCTGTGATACGATGATGGCGTCCCCAGCTTCTGTCTACCTGTGCAAAAGGAGAAGCCAATGCAGTTGCCAAAGTCCGCCCTTGAGGGCATCCGAGTACTGGACCTGGGTCGCTACCAGGCCGGACCAAGGGCCAGCCTGATCATGGCTCGCCTGGGTGCCGAGGTAATAAAGGTGGAGGCGCCCGGCGGCGACGAGAGCCGGGACCACGCCCCCTTTGTTCGGGGCCAGAGCGCCTACTGGGTCCAGTACAACAGCGGCAAAAAGAGCCTGGGATTAAACCTGCGCACTGAAAAGGGCAAGGAGGTCCTGCGCGGGCTGGTGAAGGTGTCCGACATTCTGGTCCAGAACTTTCGCCCCGGGACCATCGCCAAGATGGGCTTCTCCTACGAAAACCTTCGGGAACTGAACAAGGGCATCATCATGGTCAACGTTTCGGCCTACGGTCAGTACGGCCCCTATAGCAACCGCATAGGATTCGACCCCATCGGTCAGGCCATCAGCGGTATGATGATGCTCACGGGATTTCCCGGCATGCCCCCCATAACCACCGCCAACCCCGTCATAGACCGCATCACCTCCCTCCACGCCACCATCGGCGCTCTGGCGGCCCTGCACGAAAGGCAGCTTTCCGGCGAGGGCCAGTGCGTCGACGTGTCCCTGGCGGACACGGGCTACACTATGACCGAGATACAGTGCAGCGCCTACCTGGGGTCCGGCTTCGCCACACCACGAAAGGGAAACGGCAAGGGTACAAGCAACGTCTATAAGACCAATGATGGCTGGGTCCTGCTGGCGGCCCAGAGCAACAATATCTGGCCCAGGTTCTGCAACGTCATCGGAAGGCCTGAGTGGGCCAGCGACCCCCGGTTCTCCAGCAAGTCATCCCGGGACGACAACGCCGACGTTATTGAAGAGGAGCTTAACCAGTGGTTCGGACAGCGGACCGTAGCGGAAGCGGTATCGCTCATCGCCGACGAAGGGATACCCTGCCAGGCGGTGAACGAGATTCCCACCGCCGCTACGGACCCTCACCTCCACGAGCGGGAGCTGCTGATGGAGGTGCCCGACCCGGTGGCGGGAAGCATCCACGTATCGGGGAAGAACATCAAGCTGAGTCGCAGCGAGATCGTGGTGGGGTCGGCGCCGGTGCCGGGACAGCACACCAGGGAGATACTCACCTCGCTGCTGGACTACAGCGACCAGGACATCAACGCTTTAGAAGCCGAGGGGGCAGTGTACACCGACCAGGTGAAGAAGGACGCCGCCGCGTCTTAGGAGGCTTTAGGGGCTGAAAGCTACCCAACCTTCCTTCGGGCGTCCACGCTTCCTAGAAACTCCAGCACCGCCTTGTTGAAGGCCTCGGGCTGGTCCAGATTGGAGAGGTGACCGGCGTTGGGAAGCACTACCAGCTTTGATTCTGAAATCTTGCTGTGTATCAGCTTGCAGGCCTCCAGCGCCGGGTCCTCGGCGCCTGCCAGCACCAGCGTAGGCACACTTATGCCCTTGAGCAGGTCGGGGTCAAAGGAGGCGTAGACGGT
>JAPULR010000039.1 GCA_027294635.1 Chloroflexota bacterium
ATGAAACATTGGTCGCTGACCAGCCTTCAGACCAGGCTGATCAAGACTGGTGGGCGACTGGTACGCCATGCCAGGAGGCTGGTGTTTCAGCTTGCCGAGGTGCTGGTGACCAGGGAAATACTGACCGGGATACTGGAACGGATCAGCCGGCTTCGGTTGGCGCCTGGGTAGCCTGCTTTGAGAGCACCGGTATTTAGGACAGTTATGGGGTCGTCCAGGGTAAATAGGCCGCCCCGAGGGAGACGCTTGGGCAGGGGCAGGCAATTCTGGACTTTTACGCTCGTCTGGGGAGTAGTTACCCTATAGGAGTGGGTCAGTTGAGTGAATCGGATGCAGTTGACGCCCTCAGGATACCGTTTTATAGGTCGAGGCATTGCACAGGGTCACATGGTTGGGGGAATCAGTTTGATCTGGGCAATCCCGAATAGGGACGCCGAACTGGCAATAACAGCAATACGTAAAGACACGAGGATGGAGGAGAGCCACTATGGAGATATCAAGCTGGGTAGCCCATAGGGCATCGTGGTCGCCTGGAAAGGTGGCGGTACGTTTTGAGGGTCGCGAAATCACCTACGCACAGCTTGAAGGCCAAGTGGCCCATCTAGCAGGAGGCTTCACAAGCGAGCTTGAAGTGCAACGGGGTGACCGGATAGCCTACCTCGGTCAAAGCTCTCCGGAATTGCTGGAGCTGCTGTTTGCTTGTGCTCGAGTGGGGGCCATACTTGTCCCGCTGAACGCCCGGATGACCGTGGAGCAGCTGCGCATTATCCTGTCAAACTGTCAACCTCGGTGCATTTTCGTTGAGTCGTCCTTTCGCCAACATGCCAAGAGCTGCCTGGAAGGTGGGGAGGCCGTACGGTTGGTATTGTTTGCGGGGCCATCCTCTGGAGAGTTGGACTCACTTGAGCTGGAGGCACTGATAGGGAAAGCAAAACCGATCCAGTGGAATCAGGAACTACCCCTGGACACTCCTGTATTGATTGCCTACACCTCAGGTACCACTGGAGTACCCAAGGGGGCGGTACTTACACAAGAGGCAATTTTCTACAGTGCGCTGAATTCCACCTTAGCGTACGACATGACCAGCAGCGACGAAATACTGACGATATTCCCAATGTTCCACGTGGGAGGCCTGACGGTCCACACTACTCCAGCGATTCATGCGGGTGCGACCGTGAATATCCTACGCCAGTTTGACCCCGGCCAAGCGCTTAAGGAGATTGAGGGTCGAGGCGTAACCATCCTGGTAGCCTCTCCGGCCATGGCCCGAGCGTTTACCTCTCACCGAGATTGGGAGACCACTAATATATCGAGTCTTCGTTGCGTAGCTCTTGGGGCAGCCATAGTAACCTCGGAGGTCATCCGTCCTTGGGCTGAGCGGGGCGTGCCCACGGTAGGTATTTATGGCTTGACGGAGGCCCTCCCCCCTGCCACCGCTGTGCCCCTAAATGGGCCACAGGAAAAGGTAGGCTCGATAGGAGTCGTCCCTCTTTACTACCAAGCTCGCGTCGTTGATGAGCACATGCAGGAATTGGGAACTGATGGACGAGGCGAAATCGTCCTGAAAGGGCCAAGCATATTCAAAGAGTATTGGGCCAACCCCGCGGCAACCGAAGCGGCGTTCAGTGATGGTTGGTTCCACACGGGTGACGTGGGGCATATCGATGAGGAGGGGTACTTTTACATTGATGACAGAATGAAGGACATTGTCATTGTAGGTGCATCAAACGTATACCCCGCTGACCTAGAGCGCATCCTGGACGAATGTGAAGCCATCGCGGAAGTGGCGGTGGTTGGGCGTCCTGATGCAGAGACAGGCGAGGCGATCGTGGCGTGTGTGGTTGTGGAAGAGGGATACTCGCTAACTGCTGAACAGGTCAAGGGCCTGCTTGAAGGGAGGTTGGCATCATACCAGCACCCGCAAGATGTGGTGTTCATGGATTCGTTGCCACACACGGCAGTGGGTAAAGTGCAGAAGCCAGAACTGCGGCAAAGGCTCTCCGCCCTCTGAGGCTCTCCCAAATGCCGGACTGTTTGAGGCTTCCACCAAAACTTCAATCAGGTAGTGGAACAGCAGCACCGATCCGGTTTCATCTGGTTAAGTGTAATAGCTAAGATTTGATCTGGGAAATCCAGGTTTAACAGTTTGGCCCGACACGCCTTGATACAGGATATAATCGCGCCATATATTTGCGGAGGTACCAACGATGGACCAGGTAACGACCAAAGAGTATGAGCTGCTCATAGATGGGAAGTGGCGGCCCGCCAGGGGCGGCCATTGCTTCGATGTGGAAAATCCCGCCACCGGGGAGACGGTGGCTCGGATGGCCAACGCCGGTCAAGAAGACGTGGCGGAGGCCGTCGCATCCGCCGAGCGGGCCTTCTCTTGCGGAAGCTGGTCCAACGCGCCCGGGGAGGAAAGGGCCAAGGTCCTCTGGCGCATGGCGGAAATCGTGGAGCAGCGAAGGGACGAGTTGGGCCGGCTGGAATCCATCTCCAACGGCCGCCCGATCTCGGAGACTTCCTCCCAGATGCTGGTGGTGGCCAACTACTTTCGCTACTTCGCCGGTTTCTGCGACAAAATCCAGGGTTCGACCGTCCCCACCGACAGCTCCCACTTGAGCTACACCATCCGCGTGCCTTTAGGGGTGGTGGGCCAGCTCACGCCCTGGAATCACCCGCTGATGATCGCCTCCAAAAAGCTGGCTCCCGCCTTGGCCGCCGGCTGTACTATTGTCCTGAAACCGTCGGAATGGGCTCCCTTGACTCCCACGGAGATCGGCGCCATCGCCCTGGAAGCCGGAATGCCACCAGGCGTCCTGAACGTGGTCAACGGCTATGGCCCGGATGCCGGTAAGGCGTTGGCTTCGGACCCCCGGTTGGGCAAGCTGGACCTCACCGGCGGCACCGAGACCGGGCGGGCCGTGGCCCAGCTGGCCGGCGCCAACCTCATTCCCGTCCAGTGCGAGCTGGGAGGGAAGGCCCCGGTCATCGTCTTCGACGATGTCAAGCTGGAGGATGCGGTCAACGGTTGCGCTTTCGCCTCCTTCATCGCTTCGGGTCAGACGTGCATCCAGGGCTCCCGCGCCGTGGTGCACCGGTCCATCTATGACCAATTCGTCGAGCGGCTGGTGAAGAAGGTTTCCAC
>JAPULR010000004.1 GCA_027294635.1 Chloroflexota bacterium
ATTGCAAGGCGCTATGCGGGAGCCTACAATCTGGAGCACCGTTGTTGTCCCATTTTAGACGCGTCTAGGCAGTGATGCCAAGGAGCAAAAGGAATAAGCATGCTTGAGCAGTTTCATGTCCCGGAGGACAGCGCAGTCAGGGTTAGCCACACCGCCCTCCTGGAAACGGCCAAGGCGATGTTTGAGCGGGTAAGCGTGCCCCACGATGACGCTAGGATAGCTGCGGACGCCCTCGTGCGCGCGGACCTCAGAGGGGTGGACAGTCACGGCGTGTCCAACATGCTTCGTACCTACCTCAGCGCCTGTAAGAGCGGCGTCATCAACCCCCAACCCACTATAAAAGTCCTCTGCGAGACGCCCGCTACGGCCAATCTGGATTCAGACAGAGGATTGGGAGTGGTGGCTGCTCCCAAAGCCATGGACATGGCTATCAGCAAAGCCAAGGATGTTGGAGTGGGGATGGTGACGGTTTGCAACGGGCGACATTTGGGGATGGCCTCCTACCATGCCATGATGGCGCTGGAGCACAATATGATCGGTGTGTGCGTCACCACCGCGGCCCCAAGGGTTGTGCCAACCTTCGGCGCCGTACCCAGGATGGGCACCAACCCCATAGCCGTGGCGGCGCCGGCCAAGAGGGAACCCCCCTTTGTGTTTGACGCCGCCACCAGCGTAATCTCCGGCAACAAGATCACTATAGCTCACCGGCTGGGCACCAAGCTCCTGGGCGGCTGGGTGCCGGACGACGATGGTGTCCCTATTATGGAGGAAGTAGAGTCACCGACCCATGTCATGCCAGCCATCCTGCCCCTGGGCAGCACCAGGGAGATGAGCTCCCATAAGGGTTACGGTCTGGCCTGCGTAGTGGACATCCTCAGCGGCATCCTGTCGGGCGGGGGCTATGGCATATTCCCCGGGCGACCTTATAACTACCACATGGTGGCCGCCTATCGCATCGACGCCTTCACCGACGTGGACGGTTTCAAGGGTATGATGGACGAGTTCCTTCAGACCCTAAAGGAGACGCCTCCGGCTCCCGGTTACGACCGGGTCCTGGTGCCGGGACAACCTGAGTGGGAGATGGAGCAAGATCGCTTGGCCAACGGCATCCCCCTCCATGAAGAAGTAATCCAGTGGTTCCGTCGTACCTGTAAGGAGATGGAAATACCTTATGTCCTGGAGTAACTTAGACAGGCAGGACTAATCCCAGCGCACTCCCCCTTATCGTTAGTAACTCAAGCCTGTTCTACTATGTCCACCGATAGACGAAACCCATACAAGCCCTTCGACCGATACCTCATCCGGGACTTTCTTGGCAAAAGAGAAATCTCATCCGCCGAGCTTTTGCCGGCTGGCAAGTCCAACACCAACTACAAGCTCACCCTGAGTGATGGTGAGGCATACGTGCTGCGTCTATACAGTCGTGGAAGCGCCGAGCTGGAAACCTACGTCATGAGCCTGGTCAGAGATCTTGTTTCCGTTCCTCTGGAGATTGACCGCGGCGAAAGCTGGTCGGTGTTTACTTATCTGGAAGGAGACACCCTTGAAAGCGTTCCTGAACATTCGGGTGTGGCGGCTGAAGCCCTGCAAGGATATCCTCAGTGGTGTTCGAGTCACCAGGATGGATAAACGGGGATGGGTCTGTTTCAGCGTTTTCCTTTGGAGGCGGGAGCGGGTTCATCAGCCAGACGCTTCAAAGCGCCGATGCTCGAGCCTGGCTCAGACAGGAAGCGGTAGAAACGATTTATAAGATTTTGAAAAGAGAAACTCACCGACTTGACGAGCTCGATGCCGAGAGTCGCCTGGTTCACGGGGACTTCAATCCAACCAACATACTGATTCACCAGGGTGTGGTTAGCGGAGTGCTTGACTGGGAGTTCTGCCACTCAGGTACTCCGTATATGGATATTGGGAATCTTCTCCGGAATACTGACCCTGAGTTTCACGATCAAATTAAGCTAGGTCTTGAAACGGGAGGAATGAGCCTTCCTGGCGACTGGAAGGAGCGGGCAGAGCTTGTAGACCTTGGTAGCCACCTTGAATTCCTCACCTCCGACAGGTCCGAGAGTTTTAAGCGCCGGTGCGTAGCCGGGATTCATAGATTCATTAAGAGATTTAATGGTGGCTTTACTGTTTAACCTCGTCCTTCCGTAGGGTAGATTTTCGGAGCACCTATGGACCGGGTGCGCTGATCTCATCTGGAAACGATTCGCTGCTATTCTGGGCCCTCGACACGATTTCCCTGTTAGCTCAGACAGAAGCATCTTGGCCAACTCTAGTCTTATGAGTTAACATACACCCACGATCTCCAAGCCCGTGACACAGGCGTATGACCGAGGGAGAATTGGAGATCAGGCTGTGGGGATCAGAATATGCAGGCAATTGGAGATACAGGCGGTTTGCGCAGGTGGATAATCTCCCTCTTTTTAATAGCATTGGTGCTTGGTGCCACCTTTTTGGTTGTGACAGCGTATTTCCCCGGGGACACTTACTTGGAGAGTTTGGAGGAGGCCTACGTATTTTTATGGACCAATACCACCCGGAGACAGTTCACAGACATAATGCGTGACCGCCCGTGGACGTTTATTATCCCAGCGGCGGGAATAATTTTTATTTCCGGGTGGCAGTTGCCTCGGAAGTACTACGGAAGGGCGATTTTTGCGTACCTCGTCTTTGCGATAGGGTTCCTCGGTGGGCACGTGTTCTCGTAGGCGGGAATTGACCAGGAACTCGACAACTCAACGCCGGCGAGGCGGATGATCTTCCTAGGCAACTTCCCTGGTAACCGTGTGTTCAGCATAAAATAAAAGTCCGCAAGTGTAATCCAGTTTACACTTGCGGACTACCTGCCATCTGCATGAAAAGTTTGACTAGCCGGGGCTATTCTAACCTTAACAAGCTAATGAGGACTCGTCCCCTTATTGGCTAATCTGTACTATGCGGTCAGAGCACCAAAAAGAGTTACTATATCGGCCAAGTCCACGAAACCGTTGCCGTTAAAATCGAAGTCGGACTGGTTGTTCTGGATCTCGGGCGAGTCCTTTTGCCCAAACAGCACGATTAGATCAGCAAAATCGAGACGTCCATTGCCGTTGATGTCTTCCGCTTTCCCGTCGCCATCAAGATCTTGAGCCGGAGATGTCATCCCGGAAAGGGTTACAAAGGTAACAGTGACCTGGACTGTGGCCGACCCGGCGGCGGTGCTGTCGTCTGTAACTACGACAGTCACTGTGTAGTTGCCGACCCCGGCGTAGGTATGGCTGAGTGCGAAAGTGTTGCCTGTCAGAGCCAAAGGCTGAACACCTGACCCATCGCCGTAGTCAACCGTGGCCGTCCAAGTGTCACTATTAGTATCGGTAAAAGAGCCTGAACTGGTAAAGGTACCTCCCTTTACGATGGTTGCTGATGGACCAGGGTCAACTACTGGCACCACGTTAATAACATCGACAGTCCCAGACAAGGCTTGAGGGCTAATGGGGAAACCACCGCCATCGTCCATGGCGCTTACTTGAATATTGACCGTTGTCTGTCCCTCATCAATACCAAGTACATTTATGGAAGCTAGTTGAACGTTAGTTGCCCCCGTACTGATGAGGCCATTAAGGTCCACTACGCTGAGGCGTATCTCCGAGGTAGAAACCAGGTTCTTCTGAACAAGGCCGAAATCGGGAATGTCGGCGCCAACGATATTGGCGACAACGGCGTTGCTCAATGTTACTGTTACGTCGTATCCAGAGAAGCCGGATGGGGCCTCACTGAGGATAATAGGGATGGATACCGTCTGTCCGGCATCCGTTGCACCACTTTGAATTGTTACAGTCGGACCAACAGCGTCAGCACGCGACCAGCTCATCATAAGCACGACGGACAAAGCGATTAGCAGCGCAACGAATGATCCAAGACGACGGCCTTTCCTAAGAGCCAGGGGCATGAAATATTCCTCCAATGAGCGGGTGCCGTGGTTTATGTCCTCTTAGTGTGTAACGGAACCTGGCCTATTACATGACCCATGCGTACTAAAAAGGAGACAGACCATCGTCATAGTTAAACGTCATACATCTTTCCTAGCTACCTCTAGGACAGATGTCTTGAGAGCTGGAACCGACGTTAGCCGGATTTGTAAATAGTCGCTAGCGGGGGATGATCTGCTTATGGGAAGACGAAGGAAGCGTTATAGCTCAGTGACACGAGCTTACTTTTTGCAGCAGGACCTCAGCCTATTAGTTGACTGATATCATCAGCCAACTAATACCCCCACTAATTCCGAGCTAGGAAAGCTTTAATGCGGGCTAGACTAAAACTGGCTTTAGATATCACTTCTTCAACATGAGAAGTCTTAGCACTCAAAGCCAAGGCTTCTTCGGAATAGGCCGTAACGAGAGCAATCTTAACCTCGGGGTCCTGCTCTTTCATCCGCCTAGCGGTCTCCAGACCGTCAATTCCGGGTAACCGAAAGTCCAGGAGCACCAGATCGGGAGATACCTCCAGGAACGCCTTCAATGCCGCTTCGCCTGAGGTGGAGGTGTGTACAATGTCCATGTATGGATCAAGAGATAGCTGTAGCTCAAGCACCTCCCTAAAGGCCGCCACATCCTCAACAATCATCACTTTGGTGTGTAACTTGTTTGCCACTGGGGTGTTCTCTTCTCCAGCTTAAGGTCTTACGTATATGGGGCAGGGATCTTTAGAACGAATCCGTAAAGCCAATTGCCTAATTTATTCGACGTTATCCATGAATTAACTACCTTAAAGCCTGAGGGGTGGAGATCCACGGTCACTCTGCCAGGGGTCCAGCCATCATTGGCCTTGAAGGAGCAAAGACAGGACCCAGTAAATTTTAGCCTCCACCTAAGTACATCCTAGAACTTTTGTCGCCCCTCAGGCATCGTCTCTTAGTACAGTAATATCTGGCCAAAGGTACTGTTTGATGGCTACTCAACATGCTGTGCCGTCACCGTTGTGGCCAGACACGTTGTCCAGACTAAAACTAGATTTAAGAGATTTGTAAGGTTTTTCAGAATTGGATAACATCGATGTTGTAAGATAACATGGCTCCCATCTCCATGAGTTGGAGGTTTTATAACGGCTGTAGCGCAACCACATCGAGTCCTGGTGGTGGACGACGACCCAAATATCTCAGAAGTGGTGGCCCTGTACCTGGAGCGGGAAGGCTACGTTGTGGATGTGGCCTTAGATGGCGACGAGGCGTTGAAAAAGACCCGGAGTCACCCCCCCGACTTAGTAGTCCTGGACCTGATGCTGCCAAAGGTTGACGGGCTGGAGATTTGCCGTATTCTTCGCTCTCAGAGTTCCGTAGCCATAATCATGCTCACCGCTAAAGGAGAGGAAACGGATAAGCTGGTAGGGCTGAATTTGGGAGCGGATGACTATATAAGCAAGCCCTTCAGTCCTAGGGAGTTGGTAGCCAGGGTGAAGGCCGTTTTGAGAAGAAGCTCTTTTCCCTCGAGGTATGAGGGTGAGTCTCTTCTCTTTCAAGATCTGCACATACGTCCCTCAACCCGGACTGTGAAGGTACAGGGAGATGAGGTGGAGCTTACCGCCAAGGAGTTCGATCTTCTGCTGTTCCTTGTACAGCATCCCAACCAGGTATTCAGTCGCGAGCAGCTTCTTAACTCGGTATGGGACTACGAATACTTTGGTGACGCCAGTACGGTCACTGTCCATGTACGTCGCCTACGAGAGAAGATAGAAACCGATCCAACCAGGCCCCGCTACATCCTGACGGTTTGGGGCGTCGGCTACAAATTCAAGGGATAAAGATCGTGCACCTATCTACCTCTCCCAGGGTGGGCCCCTTGCTCATCGCTACCATTGTGGGCGCTTTGACGGTGGCCGTAGCTGTTGCTCTCCTGTTTTTCGGCATGCGGGGAAAAGACCTGGTTCTGGTAGGACTCTACCTCTTTCTTTCAGGGTCTATCTCTTTGGCTGTGGCCTATGGAGCTTTCCATCTGGTTCTTAAGAGCCCTCTTAAGATGCGCCACAAGATTGCCCTGACGGGAGCGATGGGTGGCCTTATAGCCCTGGCCAACGTCCTGGTAACCGCCGTGATGATGTTCCTCTCTAACCACGACCTGACTCTATTGATCGTGCTTTTAGTCTTCTCCCTCATCGTATCGCTTCTCTTTGCGTTCATCCTGGCTGGGAGCATGAGCGCCTCCCTGGAGTTGCTTAGCGCGGGGGCAAAACGTTTGGGGCAGGGCGATCTTTCCGTCAGAATTAACGTAGCGTCCCAAGATGAAATAGCTGATCTGGCGAATGTGTTGAACTCTATGGCGCAGGATCTGGATACTGCTTCTCGCCTTAAGCAGGAGTTGGAGCAAGCGAGGAAAGACCTGGTCGCTTCCGTCTCCCATGACCTTCGCACGCCGCTTGCCTCCATTCAGGCCATGGTGGAGGCTATGGAGGACGGGGTGGTATCGGATCCGGACACAATTAAACGGTACCTCAGCACCATTCGGCGCGAAGTTGAGCAGCTTTCCGCTTTAATTAACGACCTCTTTGAGCTTTCAAGGCTGGACTCGGGGACTCTTGAGCTCCAACTAAGGCCTAGCTCTGTTCAGGACATTGTAGCTAGCGCTTTAGAAAGCATGAATGCTCAAGCGTCACAAAAGGAACTCACTATAGAAAGCAAGATATCACGGGGGCTGGGACCAGTACTGGTAGACCGAAACAAGATTCAACGGGTGCTGCACAACCTGATTCAGAATGCGATCCGTCACACTCCCTCAGACGGTACGGTCCTGGTCGAGGCCCAGGACCAGGGACCCATGGTGCAGATCGACGTAGCGGATACAGGGCAAGGCATAACTCAAGAGGACTTGGGCCGGGTGTTCGAGCGGTTCTATCGGGGGGAGAAGTCCCGCTCACGGGACTTCGGTGGATCGGGCCTCGGTTTGGCCATCGCCAAAGGAATAGTTGAAGCTCATGGAGGGTGGATTCAGGTAAGCAGCACCGTTGGAGAGGGCAGCCGCTTTAGTTTCTGTTTACCCAAGGTAAGACCGAGCGGATAGCTAGTTAACTCGGTTTGCCTGCCGGACTCACTCAGCCTTCCAGTTTCCTTTGCTTCATCGCAACTGCGATACAGCACGGCAACCGAGCACGCACCCATAGTGAAACGGAGCCCTCGACTAGTTAGGAAACGCTACTAATGTCTTTGGCCGCATGCCATTGGTTATAGCTAAGCACCGCTGGAGCATTTAACTTCGCGCTTGTAACCAGGTGTCCTCTTAGCGCGTCGCCCTGACCCCTTCCGTAGCTCCGATAGCTGGCTAAAGACATCACGAAAACGCCGAACATGAACCTGGCGAAAAGTCTAGTCAGCCAGACAAGATCCGGTAAATCCGGTTCCCGTTATGCATGGCGCTTGGTCTACCCGACTCTTACGAATTTCTAAGCTACCAATATAAAAACCCAAAGCAAAGAGATCCTCAAGCCTGACCTAGGAGACGCCCGCTTCTTGGTGGAAGACCTTCGCCAGCTTCTCAACCCCCTGCCTAATGGTCTCCTCTGATGGGAAAGCGTAACAAAGCCGCATGTAATTAGCCGCTTTATCCGGTTCGGCGCACCAGTCGGGTCCTGGATTGAAGACGATGCCTTCCCGGGCGGCGGGCTCTACCAGCTTCCTGCTGTCCACTCCCTCAGGCAATCTGATCCACAGGAACATGCCACCCCTGGGTGGATCAAAGTGGACCGAGGGTCCAAAGTGCTCCCTTAGCGCTGCGATGAGAACGCTTAGCTTGCGTTGCAGTCCGGAGCGCAGCACCTCCATGTGATCCTCGTAATGGTTGTGAAAGTAGTCTCCCACTATCATCTGCTCCATAGCGCCAGTGCCACCGTCACCTTTGCAGGCCAGCATCTGGCTCAACACCTCCCAGGGAGCCACGGCATAGCCCAGGCGAATGGCGGGCGCCAGCGACTTGGAGAAGGAGCCGATGTGCAGCACATGGTTGGCATCGTCAAGCGAACGGATGGCGTGCTCCCATTCACCTTCAAAGATCAGATCCGCATAGCACTCGTCCTCGAAAATGGGTACTCCGTACTCCCGGCTCAGGCGGAGCATTTCCCGACGTCGCTCCATGCTCATCACAGTGCCGGTGGGGTTCTGAAGGGTGGGAATGGTATAGATATATTTGGGAGTGATGCCTCTCTGATTCAGATCCTCTAGAGCGGAGGCCAGGAGGTCCATGCGCATCCCGCCGCTATCGGTGTCAATTCCCACGATATTGACTTGCCGACGCCTTAAGTTGCTCAGCACACCCGCAAAGCTGTACAGCTCTGTAATAACGGTATCTCCAGACTCCAGCAGCACATCGTTGATGAGGCTGATCCCCTGGCCTGAGCCGGAGGTTATCAGCACCTCGTCGGTTGATACCTGGATGCCGCGGTGCCGGGCCAGTTTCTCCGCGACAAACTCCCGCAAGGGCAAGTAGCCCTGAGGCCCGCTGTCCATATTGTAGGTGGCCAGGCCACGGCCGTCCTTCCTGAACACCCTGGCGGAGGACTCCACAAACCCCTCAATGGGCTGAAGGTCGGGATCGGCATGACCGCCGATGAAGTTGAAGGGGGGATGGCCCTTCCATCGACCTGAGGCAGGGGGAAGGCCCTTGGCGAAGAGGTTGGAGTATTCAAGACTTTTTTTGGCCATACTAGGTCCTCCGTTGGACAGATGCTTCCCGTGGGGTTTCAGGCAGCCAAAACAGGTGGGGCCATACTACCATTTCACCCTGCGGGTGTCCAAATGAGCGGACCCTTGGGACCTTGTCGGGCGCCAGTTGTAACACCAATACTCTCCTACCGCACACCTCCTCTCGTTATAGCAAAGAGGAGTGCCCTTTACATAAAGGCACCCCTCATGACTTTAAGATTGCGCAGCTAAACCAGGTGTTTGCACCTTAGTGCTGGGCTAACTATGCCTATGCTTGCACATTCCCCTATTGTTTCTTCAACCCCAGCTCCCTCGTTTTATATCTACTTCACTCTGATCTCTCTGGCGATGAGCCTGCCGTCGCTGGCCGCTATCGCCTCCACCTATACTTCTGCGCCAACGGTCAGTGTACCATCGATATCAGTACCGGCGTTGACAACAAAGGTGGTGCCATCCTCCAGTACCAGCTCGATGGCACTGATACTGGCAACAGTGCCTTCGTATCATACCTCGCCTACACCGTTCTCGGTTCCACTGACCTCGTTACCTTCTACCTCTATATCCGTGGCGGTTAAGCCGCCATCGATCATCTCCGCATCTACATCTACTTCCGCACCTACCGATAGTGTGCCCTCAACATCAGTTTCGGGGGTTATCAAGATAGGCCCAAAGCCATCCACCTCAAGCTCCGTTTCGGAAAGGGCGGTGATAGTACCCTCAAACTCAACCTCCTGGGCTTCGCCTGTCTTCACCTCTATCTTCAAGGCGACAACGGCGTTATTTTGCAGGATGGCCTCAACCTTAACTTTAACTCCTAGTTCGGTGGTGCCTTTGACTTGCGTACGCGGAGTTATCAGGACCGGACCAAAGCCATCTACCTCTAGTTCGGTTTCTGAAAGGCCCGTCAGAATACCTCTCAGCTCAAACTTTCCAGGCCCGTCTACCTTTACCTCTACTTCAACGGCGACTACGGAGCCGTCTTCCAAGAAAACCCTAACCTCCACCCTAGCGTTCAGCGCTAGAGTCCCCCTGATTCTGGCATCAGAGGTTATTAGGATCGGCCCGAAGCCACCCACTTCTATCTCTGTATCGGAGAAGGCGGTGATAGCGCCCTCTAGCTTGAACTCTCCAACCGTGGCCTCCACGTCCTCGCTCTCAACCTCTATCTTTATGGCAAGAAAGAAGCCACCCATCGGTTGGGCATCCACTTCCACTTCGGCCCCTACAGCAAGGACGCCATTAATCTCGGTTTCGCCGTCCATAACGAAGGTTGTACCGTCCTCCAACACCAGCTCAGTGGCGCTGAAGCTGGCGATGGTCCCTTCAAACTTCAGCTTGTCCGACTCAAGCTCTATCTTTGCCGCTTCCAGGTCCAAGTTGTATTTGACTTCAACAAAGTCTCCTACCACTATGGGATCCTCTATCCTCGTAGTCGGGGTCACGTCAAGGGTCACTTCCCCATCATCCAGGCTATCGATGGTGATGGTACCTGAGCCATCCGTCACATCAAAGGCCGTTACGAACCCCTTTATCTTTATAAATGGTCCCTCAACACCGGCGTCTTGATGCTGGGCTGCCAAATGTGATTGAGTCGCGATCAGCGCGGCCTGCAAGGCCTGTTGAGCCTCATCCGAGGCTTGTTCCAGGGCCCTGACCAGGGCGGTCAGATGCTCATTGCCATTGTCCTCCAGAAGCTCCTGCAGCCGCTCCCGGGCTGTTCCTACCGCGTCCTGGATGTCCTCAAGCAGCTTGTCCACCACCTTGTCTATGGCCGCTATGCCCCGCGGCTTTAGAGTGTCGGTATCGTCATCCGGGTCAATGACAAGGGTAAGGAGATCTCCTACTTTAACTGATTTGCCTACGGGCAGTTCCATATTGTGGGACCTGCCCTTATTGTCTATTAGCGTGATGAGTCCGCCCTGCGCCCCGGTCACCACCACTATAATGTGAGTGTTGTTTACCGGCGACTGGGGGGTGGAGAAGACGTTCTCAGCAACAAGACTTCCATCGGCAAGCTCTACCGCAACGATAGCTAGCCTGTCGCCGATGGCGATGTCATTCAGGTCAGCATCGTCCACACCCGGCACAACGAACAGCGTATTTTCATCAGTAGCTACTATTTCACCGCTGTCAAGGACGATGGTATTGTCCACCACGGCGGACACGTCACCAAATAGACCTTGCCGTTGGCCCTCTATCTGAAGCTGCGGAGCACCGTAAGCACTGCCTGTGGCGGTTAATGCCAATGCTATAACCAGTAAAAGCATGCCCACGAGACGCAGTGTTTTCATGTCTAACCTCTTCTTAACCCATGGCCTTCATATAGAAAGCCATTCCAGCTAGTGTATCCGTAGCGTCTCATATGAATCGTTACCGGTGTGTTACGGGCACGGCATGGATTAATATTGGCTATGACTTGCATCTTAAGGAATGTAGATGATGGTTAATACGGCGCTGACTTTGTTGCCCTGGAAGTCGCTGGCTACGACCTCTATAAGATTGGGTTCCGGCTGCAATAATACGGTGCTGGTAAACTCTCCGGCTGAGTTAACATCCACCAATACGCCGTTTACGCTGACAACGGCATCAGGGTCGGTAATTCCGCTTATGGGGATGGTGCTGGTACGGACCACGCCCTCTTTGGGCAGGTTGGTGATTCGCAAAAAGAGACCCGCAGGTATTTCACCAGAAATCCCCGGTGTCGGAGTAGGCTCTGGGCCAGGTGTAGGGCTTGTCTGAGGGGTAGGCGTTAAAGGCGACGAAGTTGGCGTGGGGGTAGCCGTAGGAGGTCTCGACGTTGGTGTGGCCGTCGCCGTTTCTTCACATAACGACGTTATTACGAATGGGCACGGGGTGGGAGTAGCAGTAACGGTAGGCCCTACCGTCGATGTCAACTTTGGCGTAGCGGCGGGCGTGAGAGTAGGGGTCGGCGTGGTTGGCTCAGACGTAGGAGTATCGGTTCCTTCGCGCTCCACTGATTTGACGCACCCTATGAGCACTAGTGTCAGTACACTGAGCGCCGTGACCACGAAGATCCAATACCGATTTACCAAGCAGCCTCCGTCTGAACAGCCTCCACTGGTTATTTAAATTGGTCCAATTACTACAGCGTTACTCGGGTTCGCCTGAAGGCAGGCTTAGGAGGAAGGCCGTGTGATGGTTTGGGTCAGGCTCGGTCACACTTTCTACCGTAAGCTCTCCTCCGTAACGTCTGGCCAGGGAGCGAGCTATGAAGAGCCCTAAGCCTGAGCTGGATTTCTCATCTCCTCTGGTAAACTCGGGCGTCCACCCTCGGTCAAAGATGTGCTGTATGTAATGGGGGGCTATCCCGGGGCCATCATCCCAAACGCGGATAAAGAAGTGGGTTGGATTTTTGGTAAGCTTTATCTCAATGTGGGTGTTGGTGAACCGTGTCGCATTATCAACTAGGTTTGCCACTATGTGCTCGATTGCCGAGCCATCTGAATAAACGATCCCGAACTCAGAAGGTTCGGACCACCAGGTTATCTCTTTTTGAGATTCGGCAGCTATGGGGAAGTACCGGTCAACGATTCTTCGCACCATCTCCGATGGCTCAAGGGCCTGGAGTTTCACCGACGTGTTGGGAGCCTCCAGCTGCACCAGGACCTGAATGTTCGACATCATAAGCCTGAAGTTAGGTGTTTGCTTCTCTATTTCATCCAGAAGCTCCTTGATGGGCGTCTCAATGGCTACTCCCGAGGACTGAAGGATGGCTCGGGACTCCCGCTCCCTACCAAGGATCCTTCTCAGTGGCCTTCCTAAGTCGTGATGGAAGAGATCAAAATACTGCTGAGTGACCTGGCTCCATTGCTCCATGCCTCCGCTTTCCTCCTCGGCCTCAGGGGCTTTTAGGCCCAGCAGACGAGGGCCAACGTAGGAAAGCACGATGGCGGCCAGCCCGACGATCACCAGTACCGCCCCAATATAAGAAAGGGGCTCAATTTCCCAGAGCGATGAAAAAACACTCCCTCCAATAAGGGGCGCCAGAACCAGGCTGATAACTCCAGCAAGGACCACAGCTCCGCCGATAATTCTTGCCCATGAATGCAAAAGATCGGAGTTCCACATAGCCTCACACCTTTAGCGGAACCAATCGGTAGCCCTGGTCCCTAACATTGATTATGAAGTCACCTGCTCCAAAGCGCATATCTAATACGGCACCCAGAGAATCTTTGATCTCCCTGATTCTTACTCTAAGAGACGCCCTGGCATCTTCCCCCTCCGAGTATCTTTCAAGCTTGCTGAAGGGAACCAGTTCTCCAGGACTTCGGTACCAGGTTGTCGCCAGTTCCCGTAATATCTCAAACTTCATTCCCTGAATTTCATTAACCATGGTAGACTCATCGTCCACCTCCACATACACTAACTTAGCTCCAATGTCCAGCTTTATCAGGCTTCCAATGGAAATGACTTGCGGGGTATTTCCAATGAGGCGGCGCAGTCTCAACACAACCTCTTCCGGGCTCGCCAGCTTATCTATGAAGTCTACTGGGGCGTCCCACTTAAGGCTGCCTCTCACCGCGGTCTCTCGGTCCGGCCCCTGGGCGTATTGGGTGAACATTAGCACAGGCAGTTTGGGGTATCGCTCCGTGATTTTACGCAGAATACCGAGCCCTTTGAACCTGTCGTCCTTATGCTCACCAAACCGGACATCCAGGAGAACGCCGTCAGGCTGCTCTTCTTCGATGGCATACAGGGCCTCAGTCTCGAACTCGTCCGCCAGCAGCCACGGCGCTTCCGGCTCTACTGCCAGGGTCCGCCATCCTTCACTCTCTAGTTTTCGCCGCACAGCAACCACTATGGGGGATTCCCATTCATCGTCAACGATGAGTATCTTTCCCTGTCCTCTGCTATCAGACATAGGGACCATTGTGGCCTCCGTTCAGCTTAACAGGCTCTTGGACGAACTACGCTCTTGAGCCAGAATATTCGTTAACTACAGATATAAAACATAATATATCAGTGCGGGAAATCACATAAAGAGTACTTGGACGCAAGTTACATGGGAATATTAGTACAAGGTCTATCTGGGACATGGAAGGAAAAGGTTCCCTTAGGGTTATGTGGAGGAGTGAAAACACCTCCCACTTGAGCGAATGATTAGAGATCGCAAGACTTCACCGTAGCGAGGATGCTCCATCTGCTGAATAGTGGAAGGCTACTCACTTAGCTGAACCGTGACAGTCAGCGCACCTAGTCTCTAGGTCCGCTTACATATCAAAAAAGGCGGAGTATATCTACAGTGTGGCTGCCATCCCAAGCGCTAAAGATCTGTAGTTGAAACCTCACGATTCTAAATTCAACAGTTGCTTGACTCGCGTCAGGCTAAAGCTGTTTTTGGGGATCACTTCCTCAATATTGGCGTCTTTTGCGGCACGCTCCATCACATCTTCGGCGTAGGCGGTCACCAGGGCTATCTTGACATCGGATCGTTGTTGCTTCATCCGCCTCGCCGTCTCTAGCCCGTTGATGCCTGGTAGTCGAAAGTCCAGCAGGACCAGGTCGGGGGAAGCTCGATCGAATTCCTCCAAGGCCTCTTCACCCGAGTCGGCAATATACACAATCTTGATATAGGGTTCAAGGGAGACGGTCAGAACAACCAGTTCCTGAAACTCGGCTGAGTCCTCAACGACCATCACTCGTTTGATCTGCTCGTCCAACTATTTCAATCCTTCCCCAAGGGACACTAGCGCTATAACGGCGTATTGTGACTACCGTGCAGTTTTAGCTTCCCGTGGCTAAAACAGGTTCATTATCCAGCACTACTTCCAACACAGGCTCGGACCCCTGAGAGCTACTCCGAACAGATACTTTCGATACACCTTCCGCTTCGGAAAGGAGGGCCTTAAGGGGTATCGGTCGTTGGACGTTTAGCCACACGGTAATGATTCCGTGGGTGCCCACCATCCGCAGCACGCGCAGCGCTGAATTGCTGTTAAGTACGTTCAAGAACTGAATCACCTGCTTAGCGCCGTCTTGAGCTTCCACGCTGAGCTTCACGTTACCTTGATATACGCCCTCATCTGTGGCCTTCGCTTCCGGCGAAACCACTTCCTCAAGGTCCGAAGACCCAACAGAGCCTCTTCCTTGTCTCTGAGGGACCTGAGAAATATCTTGCCCCTGAAGCGGAGATTTCTCCGTGAACTTCTTGGCTCCTTCAGGTTTTGAGGTGGACAATTCGGTATCAGGGTTTATCTCAGCCGCATCGTCGATGGAAACCGGTTTGGTAATGGTTTCCTGAAGATCAATCAGGGCATCC
>JAPULR010000040.1 GCA_027294635.1 Chloroflexota bacterium
CGAGCGGCCTACCCAGGCGACCTACAGGTTTAAAGACGGCATGCTCCCCAGCGATTTCATGCGTCGCAACATATACCACAGCTTCCAGGACGACGGCCTGGGCATCCGGGACCGGGACATCATTGGGGTGGACAAGCTGGTGTGGGCCTCCGACTACCCCCACGCAGAGTCCACCTTCCCCAGGTCTCAGGAGGTCCTGGAGGACATCCTTAAAGGCGTGCCGGAAAACGAGCGGGAGATGATTGTAGCCACCAACTGCGCCCAGCTTTACCGGCTAGGCTAGAGCACCCCCCAACCGCTCCACTACGCCTTTTCTCACTCTGAGTCTCGATGTGCTGGGCCGGAGAGTCTCCGTCAGATGTCGTCACTTTCCCGTCAAGAAGATTCTTCACTTCGTTCAGAATTACTGATACGTCTGTCGTGGTAGGGGCACTATTCCCTTCATGTCACCCTTCGTCCCGATAAATCGAGACGAAGGGTCTCTCTCCAAAATGGATTCTTCGCTCCGTTCAGAGTGAGCGGGGGACATTGCTTGTGGTCACCAGGAAAACCCGCTCATGGTGAGCCTGTCGAACCATCAGCAGTTGTTCAATGACGCATGGTTCAAGCATTCCTCACCATGCGACACGCTCAGAATGACAACCGAGCCGGCGGCTGGGGGTAGGTCTGTACGCCTGGTGTCGCCCTTGACCATCAATCCTGTTTGAGGCACACTTGGGCGATGCCGATGACCCCCAAGCTGTAAGACCACGATACCCTCAGGAGATTACATGGCCAGCCCTACGGCCCAAAAAGTCCTAGGCGCCGTGAGCCGGGATGACATGCTCAGCCTGGCCGGAGAGCTCATTAAGATACCCAGCTTTAAGACTCAGGAGACGGCGGTCGCCCGGTTCCTGGGTGACTTCCTTGGGCAGCGGGGCTATCAGGTCCAGCTCCAGGAGGTGGAGCCAGGTCGCTTCCAGACCATCGCCGTGCTTAACGGCAGCGGTGGCGGCAAGTCCCTCATGTTCAACGGCCACATCGACATCAACCCCCTGGCCCAGGAGTGGAAGCGTGACCCCTGGACCCCAACGGTGGACGGAGACCGTCTCTATGGGGCGGGGATACGCAACATGAAAGGCGGCGTGGCCGCCATGATTGAGGCAGCCGAGGCCATCCGACGCTCCGGGGTACGGCTAAAGGGAGACCTGGTGCTGGCCTGCGTGGCGGGGGAGCTCCAGGGCGGGGTGGGGACGAGCTACCTTTGTGAGCATGGCCCCCTCACCGACATGGCGGTGGTTCCCGAACCCTTCGGCGCCGACAACGTGGTGACGGTCCATGCTGGTTCGGCGGAGATGGCCATCCACACCATCGGCAGGGCGCGACACATGAACCGGGCGGAGGAGTCCATCGATGCTATAGAGAAGATGTGCAAAGCTATTCCCGTCATCAAGGGCATCAGGTTTCGCCACAGCCCCAGGCCAGACCTGCCGGGTCTTCCCCGGGTCAACGTAGGGACCATTATCGGAGGACTGGGCCGTGACCACGACCGTTCCGAGGCCACCTACAACGCCGACTTCTGTACTGTGGTGGTGGACGTGCGCTTCCCGCCCGGGACCACGGCGGCAATGATGAAGGAGGACGTGGAGCGGGCTCTGGACGGAATCAAAAAGGAGGACCCCGAGTTTCAGTACGAGATCGAGATGCCCCCTCCCGCAAAATACCAGGCTTTCACCATGATAGTAGAACCCTTTGAGCTTCCCAAGGACGAGTACATCCTGGACTGCGTGCTGCGTCAGTACCGCACCGTCGCCGGAAAGGAGCCCAGGGGTGTGGGGACGGTGTTGCCCTGGTCCTACAGCTGTGACGACACCTCCAAGCTGTTGAAGGCCGGTGTACCCTGCCTACTACACGGCCCGGCGGGTGGCATCGAGTCGGCTACAGTGCCCGATGAGTACTCAGTTATAAGCGACATGCACCAGGTCGCCAAGGTCCTGGCCCTGACGGCGCTGGATGTATGCAGCTTGCCGAAATGACAGAGGGTTTAGAATAAACAGAACCAAGTACAGGAGGTTACACCTTGTCACGAGTCGAAGATAAGCTGAAGCAGATGGGTCTCTCCCTTCCACCCGCGCCAACCCCCGGCGGTAACTACATCCCTGCGGTGCGTACAGGAAACCTGGTGTTCCTGTCGGGTGTCACGCCCCGCCGTCCAGACGGCACCCCCTTTGCGGGGAAGCTGGGGAAAGACCTGACGGTGGACGAGGGTTATGAGGCGGCCCGCATTTGTTGCCTCAACCTGCTGGCAAACCTAAAGCAGGAGATTGGAGACCTGGACAAGGTTACCCACATTGTTAAGCTGCTGGGAATGGTCAACGCGGACCCCGACTTCACCCAGCCCCCGGCGGTGGTCAACGGCTGCTCTGACCTGTTGGTGGAGCTCTACGGCGACAGGGGCAGGCACGCCCGCTCCGCGGTGGGGTTGGCCACCCTTCCCGGTGGCGTGGCGGTGGAGATAGAGATGATCGCAGAGGTGTCGGGCTAGGTTAGAGGCCCAGGGCGAAGCCGTCGCGCCGAGGATCGGCGCCGCCCATGAGCACGCCCGTTTCGGGGTCTACGGCAATGGCGTGGCCCCCGCCCACCTCCATGCCCCACTCGCCCAGCAGGCCGATGTCGTGGCCGCGGCTGACCAGAGCGTCTCTCACCTCAGGTGGGATGCGTCCCTCCATATTGATGGTGACGCCGGTCATGACGCGGAAGCGAGGCGCCTCTATGGCCTCCTGAACGTTCATTCCGAACTCAAGGACGTTGAGGATCATCTGAGTGGTGGTTTGGGGTATGCCGTAGCTCCCCGGTGTGCCTATGGAGAGAAGGAACCGTCCATCCTTAAACACCTGGATGGGGGCCATGTTGCTGCCAGGCCGCTTGCCGGGCTGCACCAGCAGGCGGCTGTCGCTGCCCCGTGTGATGTCCATCAGGTCGATGTTATTGTTCAGCAGGAACCCCGTGCTCCCGGCGACAACGCCGCAGCCGAAGCCTGCTCCCAGGGTCTGGGTGATGGTGGCGACGGTGCCCTCCGAGTCGGCTGCGGAAAAATGGGTGGTCTCGCCGCTGGTGTAAACGCTGGGCGACCCGGCGGTGATGGCCTCCGCCGGAGGGTTTTCCGTGTATCGCTCTCCTATGACAGTGGAGGCCCTCTGGTGGTTAATCCGTCCTCGCCGCTCCTTGGCATAATCCTTGGTGAGCAGACCACTTACCGGTACATCCAAGTATTTGGGGTCCCCGCCGTACATGATCCGGTCCGGCACAGCAATTTTGATAGCCTCAGAGAGTAGGTGGATGTAATCGGCGGAGTTGTGGCCCAGACCCTGAAGATCGAACTCCTCCAGTATATTTAGGGTCTCCAGCACCTGAAAAGCGTTGGAGTTCGGCCCGGTGGTAACAACGTCGTAACCCTTGTAGTTGATGCTGATTGGAGTCTCCCAATCGGGCTCGTAGGCATCCAGGTCGTCCAGGTTAATCAAACCGTCGGACTCCTTCATGAAGCGGTCGATCTCTCGGGCTATGGAGCCGCGGTAGAAGCCATCAAGTCCCTCATCAGCCAGGGTCCGAAAGCTGCGAGCCAGGTCCGGCTGCTTAAAAATCTCACCCGGTTTCGGGGGATGGCCGTGGGGCATATAGGCGGCCTTTGAGGTGGGGAATTGGGCCAAGCGCTCCTGATTTACCTCATAGTAGCGGTTATCCGATTGAGAGATCATGAACCCCTTCTCCGCCAGCTCTATTGTCGGAGCAAGGACCGTTGACCTGGGCAAGGTGCCGTAGGCCTCCAGCATAGTCAGCCAGCCGTGCGGGTTACCGGGGACCAGGGGGCACCGGACGCCGATGCTGTGGTTTTCGGGGGTGAAGGCCTCTGGAACGGCGCCCTTGGGTACAACCCCCGAAAAGTTAAGCACCCGACGCTCTTGTCCATAGTTGCGGCTTATCAGCAGGAATCCAATGCCGCCGAGGCCCGACATGAAGGGCTCCACTACGTTGAGGGTCGCCGCCGCGGCTACGACAGCATCCACCGCGTTGCCGCCCTGGAGAAACATGCGCAGCCCCGCGAGTGACGCCTCGTAGTGGGCCGAAGCCACCATCCCCCTTCGGCTGTTGACCACGGGCCTATGGGCCGTTAGAGTGCCGCCACCCTCGGGCATCGCGTTCCTGCTCTGCATGGAAACCTCCCGCTTATTGGCTATAAAATGGGGCTATCCTTAATCTTCAAAGATATCTTCCGACAGGAAGGCGGACACCACGAAGTTGGGCACGTCCACTACGTTGCTCACCTTCAGGTCCACCGCCACGCTGCACAGGATGTACGCCTGCTCCCGGGTCCAACCCCGCTCCTGAAGCAGGTCGATCATGTTTAACAGGGCGTTGCGGGCCGCAAGGGTAAGGTTCTCGCCCTCGTTGACCCCATCATCTCTGACGGGCATCCCCATGGTGGCGATAAACCTCCTGGGGGCGGCCCACTGGGGCGGCAGGAAGTAACCTCTGTGGGCGAAGCGCGGCCACTTGATGTTGCGTCTGGCCGCCTCTCCCTTGTGGACCTGGAAGCGGACGGCCACGGTGGCACCCATCTCGATGGCGGTGACACAGCACTCCGAGTCCCCCTGGGCGAAGTGGCCGTCCCCCGCCGAGTAGAGGCCGCCATCAACCGCCACGGGAATGTAGAGCTGGGACCCCTTGGTAAGTTGCTTTATGTCGACGTTACCGCAGTTCTCCCGGGGCGGTAGTGTTCGCAGTCCCTCATCGGCCACGGAGCCCGAGGAAGGAACGGCGTCGACGGGGTCCGGCGGCAGGACGAAGCCTCCTTTGGCCAGGAGGTCGGCCTCGCGACGGGTCCACTCCTCCAACTGAGCCCTGGAAGGAGCCAGGCCGGCCGTACCCATAAAGCATCCCGTCGGTATGCGTACCTTGGGAAGGAAAGTGGAGGTGGCCCAACCGTCCTTTACCGACCAGTGGACCAGGTAGGGATCACCGAACAGGTCGCGAAGGAAGCCCAGGCCGGGGTTGATGCGGGTCCAGCCCACGGACTCCGGTATGACGTCCAGGTACTCGATCTCCAGGAGGTCTCCCGGCTCGGCGCCCCTTATGTAAACCGGCCCCGTGAGGGGATGTACCACCCCCCGGGCGATGTTGGATACAGCGTTCACATCAGCGCCAAAGGGTATCTGGCCGTCAGAGGCGTCCCGGGTCTGGAGGACCACCTCTTCACCTGGATCTACTTCCAACACCGGTGTCACATCAGGGTGCCAGCGGTTGTGACCCGTGTGCGCCTGGTCCTTTAGCATTTTGCCGCGGTCTATCTCTATGCTTTTCATTCCGACTCTCAGCCTGGATTGCGGTAGTATAGCACTGGTAGGCAAGTTTGGGGGCACCTTCCTTTGCCATCTATCCGATGATAGGATAGGCCTGTTCCAGTAACTAGGAGGGTAACGCAACGGCTGACCAAGCTTACGTGCTGCCGGAGATGTCCTGGCCCGAGGTTAAGGAGGCTCTGAATACGGTTGAGCTGGCCCTAATTCCAGTGGGCTCCAACGAGCAGCATGGGCCCAACATCGCCGAGAGTTCAGATATTGCCCTGGCTACGGCGGGAGCACGAAACCTGGCCCGCCGCCTCTTCCCTCGCGCTATACTGGCGTCCTCTTTCCCCTTCGGCATATCCTACCATCACGTGCGTTTCCCCGGCACCATTACCCTGCGACCGGAGACCTTTACCGCGGTGCTGCACGACGTAGTTTCCAGTTTGAAGCAGCACGGCATCGGCAAATTCTTTATTCTCAACGGCCACGGGGGAAATATGGCCAGCCTTGGGGTCGCGGTATGGCAGATTCAGCAGGGTTTGGGCGTGAAAATAGCCCATGCCCTCCACTGGCCTTCCCAGGAGATGGTGGACAAGTACCAGCGGTCGCCACAAGTTGGCCACGCCTGTGAGATCGAGACCTCCCTGGCAATGCACCTGGCTCCCAGTATCGCCAAGACTGAGGCTTTAGCCAAGGGAGAGATGCTGGAGCCCACCTTCACCGGCGGCATGGGCGGCGGCCTCACGGGCATAGTGGAGCCCCAGTACTTTGACCAGGTGACGGCCAACGGCGCCGTGGGCGACGCAACCTATGCTTCGGCGGAGGCGGGGGAGGCCATGGCCCAGGAGATAGAGGACCGCCTCACCGCCTTTCTGGAGGATTTTCTGAAGGACTAGCGGCTACCCAGCTTTGACCGCAAGGGCCGCTTTATGGACCGATTCCCTGGTTACTTCCAGGTCCTCCGAGGTGTGGGCCAGGGAAACGAAGGCGCTCTCGAAGGGCGAGGGAGGGAAGTAGATCCCGATGTCCAGCAGCCGGTGGAAGAAACTGGCGTAGGCCTGGGCATCGCAGCGAGACACCGATTCCCAGCCAGCGATCTCTTCCTGGTCGGTAAAGAAGAGGGTCAGCATGGAGCCCACCCTGTTAACTCTTACCGGCACATCCACCTCCGCAAAGGCGTCTTCAAGGCTCTGGGTCAAGGAAAGGCCTTTGGCTTCGAGCTTCGCATAGGTATCGGGGCCTCGCAGAAGCTCTAACGTTGCCAGGCCGGCGGCTACGGTCACAGGGTTGCCTGAGAGGGTCCCAGCCTGGTACATGGGACCCAGGGGTGAGACCACCTCCATGATGTCCCGCCTGCCGCCGTAGGCTCCCACAGGCAACCCGCCGCCAATGATTTTACCGAGGCACGTTAAGTCTGGTGCTACGTTATAAAGCTCCTGGGCGCCGCCGTAAGCAACTCTGAACCCGGTGATGACTTCGTCGAATATGAGAAGGGTTTCGTTTTTAGAAGTCATATCCCGCAGGCCTTCCAGAAATCCCGGCCTGGGTGGGATCACCCCCATGTTGCCGGCTACGGGCTCCACAATCACCGCGGCGATTTTCCTAGGATGGGCTCGCAGGTATGCTTCCACCGACTCCAGGTCGTTGTACTCGGCTACAAGAGTATCCTGGGCAAAGGAAGAGGTTACACCCGCGCTGTCGGGCGTGCCGTGGGACGCCGCGCCGGACCCCGCCTTGACCAGCAGAGCATCGGCGTGTCCGTGGTAGCCTCCGCTAAACTTGATTATCTTGTCCCGGCCGGTAAAAGCCCTAGAAAGGCGCAGCGCACTCATGGCGGCCTCAGTCCCAGAGCTGACGAAGCGCACCAGATCGATGGAAGGATAGGCTCGGACCACCTCACGAGCTAGCTGGGTTTCGATCTCGGTGGGTGCGCCAAAGCTCGTGCCGCTGTCCAGCGTTTCCTTTATCCTGGAGAGGACTTGGGGATGGCTGTGGCCCAAGATGAGGGGCCCCCAGGAGCCAACGAAGTCTATGTACTCGTTGCCGTCGGCATCCCAGATACGGGACCCCTGGCCCCTGGCTAAAAAGATGGGAGTTCCGCCCACGGCTCCCCAGGAGCGGGCAGGGCTGTTAACTCCGCCCGGGATAAATTGTCTTGCCTGAGCGAACAGCTCTGAGGAGCGCTGCCGAGCCAAGATTATGCCTGAGGGTCGGGGCTTTCGTCTTCGGGGCCAGCGGACCGGTAGAGCTCCTTCTCAGCCTGAAGGTGGGAGGCCGCCTTGGGCTCCTTTAGCGAGGTGATGGGTTTATGGAGCAGCTTGTTTACAATGGACCGGCTTAGCTGCTCCAGGGCTTTTTTCTCCTCGGTGCTCAGGTCAGGCAGACGACTGAAGGCCTTCTCTAGCTCTTGTCTCCTGATAGCTTCGGCTTCCCGTCGCAAAGCCTTAATCAGGGGCACCGTCTCCAGGGAGCGCCACCATTGGGAGAAACGCTCAACCTCTCTCTCAACTATAGCCTCCGCGGCCAGCGCCGACTTCTCCCGCCCCTGCCGGTTCTCCTCGGCGATGGCTTCCAGGTCGTCAATGTTGAACAGGTGGACCCCCGGAAGACCTTCCATGGCAGGGTCAACATCCCGTGGCACCGCCAGGTCAAAAAAGAACAAGGGTCGGTCTCCCCGGCTTGCCACAGCCTGGGCAACCTCGTCGCGGGTGAAAATAACCTCCGGAGCGTCGGTTGAAGATATAACGATGTCACACTGCCCGGCGGCATGGTGGATGTCATCAAAAGGTACGGGCTGGCCGTGAAGCTCCTGGGCTAGATCTTCGGCCCGCGCCAGGGTGCGATTGGAGATAAGGAGGCTCTCCACTCCAACGGTGCGGAGGGCACGGGCCACCAGGCGACCGGCCTCGCCAGCTCCTACCAGCAGAACGGTCTTGCTTTTCAAATCTCCCAGCACTCGCTGGGCCAACCTTACCCCGGCGTAGCTGATGGAGAGGGCGTTTTTGCCAATGTCGGTCTCGTTTCGCACCCGGCGTCCCGCCCTCAGTGCGTAGTGGAAGAGCCGTGACAAAGGTACGCCGGGAGGGTGGGTATCCGCCGAGGCCGTTAGGGCATCGCGGACCTGGCCCAGGATCTGTGACTCGCCCAGAATCATGGAGTCCAGGCCGGAGGCCACCCGAAACAGGTGTCGTACCGCATGGGTATCCTGATAGCTGTAAAGGTGAGGAGCAAAGGACTCGGCGTTGAGGTCATGAAACTGGGACAGAAAACGGATGATGGATTGGGCCGCCGTCTCCGGCTCTGAAGCTACGGTATATATCTCCGTGCGGTTACAAGTGGAGAGGATAACGCCTTCCGAGATATGGGACCTCAAATTCAGGAGCGCTTCCTGGAGAACCTCCTTGGAAAAGGATAACCCCTCCCTTATCTCCAGTGGGGCGGTCTTGTGATTAAGCCCCGTGCACAGAACGTACAAGGAAATCCCCTCAGTTATGCTCATTCCACTAGCTGCGCTGTGAGGATGCAACGGCGAACCTGAGCTACCGTATTACCATCAACCGCGCAAGTATATCATAGCACGTGAAATTTTTCCCAAACACGTCTTGTTGAGAAAAAGCTGGTTGGCTCTGAAAGACTCACCTGCTACAATGGGCGCACTTAAGCCCACCGTCGAGACACGTTTTGCGGTTGGGCAGAGTGAGACAAGCCATCGTCAATAGTTCAAGGAGGAACCGTGAAAGTAATTAAAATTGCGGATGTGCCTAAAGAGGACGCTACCAGCAGTCCAATTTTCTTCGGGGGGTCCGTGTCGCGGCAGGACCTGGTCAGCGAGAAGACAAGCAAGTTCTTCAACTTCAGCGTGATAAACTTCAACGCTGGGGCCAGAAACAAGTTCCACACCCACACCAGCGACCAAATACTTCTGGTGACGCATGGTAAAGGCATCGTCGCTACCGAGGAGCAGGAGCACGTAGTAACGGAGGGAACTACTATACACATCCCAGCGGGGGAAAAGCACTGGCACGGCGCCACCAACGAGTCCGATTTCTCCCATATAACAGTTACGGCTGTGGGCAGCTCCACGGAAATTGCGGACTAGCCCACCTTTCTGGAATGAAGGTTTAACTCCTTTGCAAGCCTCCTGGGTGAGCATTGGTCCATCATAAAGTCAACCGCTGAGGTCAAGATGAATTCCAGCCAGCAGAGCACCGCTGAGTCATCCACCCTGGTAGCCCTGTCAGAGGACCCTTTTGTTAGAGAGTCATCTCTAACCTCTCTGGATACCTGGATAACCCCTACGGAACGCTTCTATGTCCGCAACCACTTCTCGGAAGTGCCGGAGTTGGATATTGCCTCCTGGCGCCTGAAAGTGGACGGTATCGTTAACCACCCTCTTGACCTTAGCTTCAATGATATTCTGGCCCTGCCCGGCAGAGAGACCGTTATAACTCTGGAGTGCGCCGGAAATAGCCGCTCTTACCTAACGCCTCCAGCCGAAGGTCTGGGCTTTGGCCATGGAGCCGTAAGCACCGCCAGGTGGAAAGGGGTTTCCCTGGCCACCGTTTTGGAGAAAGCCGGGGTGAAGGACACTGCCGTGGAGGTGGTGTTCCGTGGCGCTGATACCGGCACGGAGGAGGAAGATGGCGCCGTCTTTGCCACCGACCTGCCTTACAGCCGTAGCCTTCCTTTGGCTACGGCCCTCCACCCTGACACGCTGTTGGCCTACGAAATGAACGGCGAGCCTTTGACTACAGGCCACGGGTTTCCTTTGCGGCTGGTTGTGCCCAGCTGGTATGGCATGGCTTCGGTGAAGTGGCTGACCCACATCCAGGTTGCGGATGAGCCTTACGAGGGGTTCTTCCAGAAGCTACGTTACGTCTTCATCAACGAAGGTGTGGAAAGCAACCCGGAACGAAAACCCGTGACCACCCTAAAGGTGAAGTCCCTCATTACCAACCCCAGGCATGGCGAGGTCATCCAGCGAGGTCCCTTCACCATCGGAGGTTTTGCCTGGTCGGGAGACGGGGACCTTAGTAAAGTAGAGGTCAGCACCGACGGAGGGCGGAGTTGGCAGGAGGCCAGCTTGGTGGGGGAATCTAGTCCTAACTTCTGGCGGCAGTGGGAGTTCCCCTGGAATGCGTCGGAGCCTGGCCACTTCATCTTCATGGCTCGTGCTACCGACTCGGCGGGTAATTGCCAGCCTGGGAGCGTCCCTTGGAACTTCCGAGGCTACGCCAACAACTCCATACACACCCTGGCGGTGGAGGTACCCGTTTCCAGGCCCACCCCCTGATCCCGACCCAATCATTCACAAACGCCTATGCCGAAGCCACCATGGAAAAACTAGGAGTCAGCTTTGGCGGGGGTCTGACCCCGGCTGAGGTGGTGGAGTGCGCTAGCCTGGCCGATGACCTGGGCTACGATTCGGTTTGGATGTCGGAGGGCAACGGGGGAGACCAGTTCAGCGTACTTACGGCTTGTGCTTTAGCGACCCAAAGCGTTCGTTTGGGGACCAGCATCAGCAGCGTCTACGTCAGGAGCGCGCCCACCATCGCCATGGCGGCGGCGTGCGTGGACCACTTCTCCAAAGGACGGTTTATCCTCGGTTTGGGGTCCAGTCACCGAGTACAGGTGGAGGGTCAGCACGGGCTGGCCTACTCCAAACCTCTTGCGCGACAGCTAGAAGCGGTAGAAATCATCCGACGCCTGCTGAAAGACGGCTCGGTCACTTATCAGGGGAATATTTTCAACATTGAGCAGTTCGACCTCGCTTTTACGCCTTTCAAACCAGAGATACCCATCTACCTGGCCGCAGTCTTCCCCAAGATGCTCAAGTTGTGTGGTGAGGTTGCCCAGGGCGTTATCCTGACCCAGAATACTCCCAAAAAAGCCAAAGAGGCCGTTAGGCTGGTGGCCGAGGGAGCTAGTAAGAAAGGTCGAGACCCGTCCAGCATCGAGGTCGCCAGTCTCATCGCCTGCTACGTTACATCGGAACCGGCCAGCGCCAGAGACGAGGTTCGGCGCTCTCTGGCCTATACCTGTGGCTTCTATCCCCGCTACAACCGGTTCATCGCCGAAAGTGGTTTTGCGGAGGAGACGGCAGTCATCAGGAAAGCCTGGCTTGAAGGGGATCGCCAGAGAGCCGTTGGCCTGGTTACCGACGGGATGGTGGATACCTTTGCCATCATCGGCGATGCCGAGGAGTGCCGCCGCCGCATCGAGGAGCACCGCCGCGCAGGGGTTACCCTGCCCATACTAACCTTTCGGACGGGAGCGACGAGGCCCAAAGAGCAGATGAGGGAGACTATTAGGGCCTGCGCACCCAGGTGAGTCGCTGGGCTAGTCAATCAGGGAGGCATTCCAATGAGTATAGATATTGACCAGATGAGCGTCCTGGACCGCCGTCGCATTGAAGCCATGGTGCTGGGCCCCATGATCCGAGCCTTTGAACAGGAGATAGGCAAGGAGCGGGCCCATGCCATTGCGCGGCGGGTCATCATCAAGATAGCCCAGGACCAGGGCAAGGCCCTGTCCCAGCGCCTGGGCGGCAACGACCTATCTACTTTCTCCAGGGGTAAGGACCCCTGGACTCGGGGCGGCGCTCTGGAGATGGAGGTGCTGGAGGACTCGGAGGTGCATGTCTCCTTCAACGTGACCCGGTGCCGCTACGCCGAGATGTACCGCGAGCTGGGCATGGAGGACCTGGGATTCATCTTCTCCTGCGGTCGGGACGGTGCCCTGTCGAGCGGCTTCAGCCCCCGTCTTAAGCTGGAGCGGACTCAGACCATCATGGAGGGCGCCAGCCACTGCGACTTCCGATACACACAGGCCCAGGAATCCGAGGAAGACGGCAAATCGTCAGGAAGAGAATAGCTGATGCAGACTCGCAAAATGAAAGACCTGGAGGTCCCAGTCGTAGGTATGGGCTCGGCTGGCACCTTTGACGTGGCGATGGAGGAGATAGAGGTAAGGAAGAAAATCCTGGACAACTGCATCTCCCAGGGGACTAACTTCATCGACACCTCTCCCATGTACCGGCGCTCAGAGCAGGTCATCGGCACCGCCATGGAAGGTAAGCGAGACAAGTTCCAGCTGGCCACCAAGGTCTGGTGTTCAGGTAAGGAGACGGGGCAGAAGCAGATGGCTCGCTCCTTTGAGCTTCTTAGGGCCGACTATATCGAGGTGATGCAGATCCACAACCTGGTGGACTGGGAGACCCATCTGCCCGTCCTGGAGGAGATGAAAGCTGAGGGTAAGATTGGCATCATTGGACTGACCCACTACTCCCCCGCCGCCCTTCCCGAGATGGCTCAGATTATGCGCACCGGCCGCATAGACGCCATCCAGGTCTCCTACAACGTGATGGAGCGGGAAGTGGAGGAGGAGATACTGCCCCTTGCCGGGGAGTTGGGGATTGGCATAATAGTAATGCGGCCCGTGGGTAGCGGCCTGCTGATCAACAATTTGGAGCAGCAGCCAAACCTGACACCACTAAAGGAGTTCGGCATCGAGACCTGGGGCCAGGCGCTGATGGCGTGGCTTCTGGCGGACCCCCGGGTGACGGTTTTAATACCGGCCACCAGACGGCCGGAGCGGATTGTAGAGAACGCCGCCGTAGGCTCCGTTGCCATCCCTGCCGAGATGAGAGATTACATCCTGAAGGAGGCACAGCGCTGTCTTAAGGCGGGGAAGTATAGCCTGGGCTAAGGGGTTATAAAGAGGACGACGACGCCCGCTGATTTCCTAATCATTGGCGGATACCTGAGCCTCAACGGGCTGAAGCTTCGCAATCCAGCTCACCACGTTATCGGCCAGACGGTCCAGCATCCCCGTGTACCCGTGGTCTGCCCCTTGCTGAATTACCAGGCTGGCCTCAGCCCTATCCTTGACCAGTTCGTGCATGTCGATGGCGCAGTTGCGCAGCCGAGGATTGTCCTCCAGCGAACCGGCCATAATCAGCAGGGGACATAGCACATCTTTTACGTACTTCATTAAGTTGTACCGCTCATCCGGTCCGTGCTTGTCCAGATAGGACCGGGCGCTGAAGAGGTGGGGCATGGGGAAGCTGACCGGGAAAACGTCATCGGGACGGCCCTCGTTTATTAAGCTCTGGGCCCGGTCTATATTCCGCCAGTGCTCATCGGCCCCTTCGGTAGTGAGGAAGAAGGAGTGAGATAGGCGCACCGGAGAGCTGGAGATAACCGCCGCCACTCTCGGATCCCGCTCCGTGGCCTGGTAGTAGACTACCTTCACCGCTCCCATGCTGTGTCCAAAGATGCCTATTCGTTTGTAACCTCGGCCCTCCAGCCAGTCGATGCCAGCCTTTATATCCAAACGACAACGGTCCAGGATTTCGTGGGCGTTTCCCATGAACCTTCCGGGAGCGCCCCATACCAGATCATGTCCTGTAGTGTTGAAAGAGACGCTGGGATATGCGGCCTGCCGGAGTCCCTGAGCTATCGTCAGCAGCAGATTACTGTAGAAGTTACCTCCCGAGCCGTGGACCAGAAGGACCGCGTCCAGGCCTCTTTTCTCCGAGGGGAGCCCTTCAGCGGCAAAGAAGGCCCCATCCAGGGGGATGCCGTCACTGGTAGTGGCCTGAACCAGCTCTGTCTGCATATCTGTACCTCAGATATAAAGTGCACTCGACGGGCCTATTGTAGATTGGCAGTCCTGCCTCCGCAACGTCGCCTTGAAAGCGAACGCTGTACGAAGCTATAATCGCCTTCGTTCCAAGGTATTACCCTATTTCCCGGCTGGGGGTAAGCGTTGAACTTCAAGGACATCAAACCTTTCTTTGAGCAGAACCACCGGGGCGTCGTGACCACCCGTCGAAGGAACGGCGCCGTCCAGACCAGTATAGTAGCCAGCGGGGTAATGGGAGATGCGGTGGTTTTTGTATCCAGAGGGGACTCGGCCAAGATTGCCAACATAAAGAGGGACCCAGGCTGCACCGTGATGGCCACCAAGGCCGATTGGTCCAGCTACGCCGTGGTGGAGGGGACCGCGGATATTCGCGGCTGGGATAACTTGGACCCGGAGCAGCTACGTCTGCTGCTTCGTGACGCCTACAGGGCCTGCGGCAGCGGCGAGCACCCCGACTGGGAGGAGTACGACTGGGTGATGCGGGACGAGCGGCGATCGGTGGTGCTGGTCAAGCCGAGCCACGTGTATGGACTGATCCGGTAACACCCCTATGGAACTGGAGGTTCACTGGCACCCCTGCAGATAAACTCTGAACGCTTAATGAAAACGCTGGAGACTCTGGGGCGTATCGGTGAGAGCCCGGAGGGTATGCAGCGCTTGGCCTTCACCCCAGCCGATGTGGAAGGCCGGAAGTATGTTACAACGCTGATGACTCGGGCGGGACTTGAGGTTAGAGTTGACCCCGCCGGCAATATTATTGGCCGGGTAGAGGGAAAGGAACCGGGGCTTTCCGCCATTGCGTTGGGTTCCCACACCGACACGGTCCCCAGTGGGGGCAAGTACGACGGTGCCCTCGGAGTCCTTGGGGCCATTGAGTGCGTTCAAAGCCTGCGGGACCAGTCCATAACCACCCGCCGTCCCATTGAGGTGCTGGACTTTACCAACGAGGAAGGTACTCGCTTCCGTCGCTGGCTTTACGGCAGCCGGGCTATGGCCGGGGTGCTGGAAAGCGATGACCTGACCGCCGTGGACGACGAAGGGGTGACCATCGGTAGGCGACTGGAGGACGTGGGCGGCGACATCAGCCGGATACAAGAAGCCAGGCGGCAAAAGGGTGACCTTTGCGCTTATCTGGAGCTTCATATTGAGCAGGGACCGGTTCTACACCAGGCCGGCATACCCATTGGGGTGGTGACCGCCATCACGGGCAGGATAGCCCTGGAAGTTTCCATTATCGGGTTTGCCAATCACGCAGGCACCACTCCCATGACCAATCGCCGCGATGCCCTGTTGACCGCCTCCCGGATAATTCAGGCCGTCAATTCCATAGCTACCCATGAGGAGATATGCCGCGTCGGCACCGTGGGCATGGCTAAGGTGAGTCCAAACGCAGAAAACGTTATCCCCGGCAGGGTGGACTTAAGCGTAGAGTTTCGAGACGTAGAGTTGGATAGGCTTCATGAAGCCGTCCATCGACTAAACGGCATCTGTCAGCAATTGGTGTTAGACAAGGACTTCGAGATAAAGGTGTCGGAGCTTGGAGTCACCAAATCCGCGCCCATGAGCCCAAGGTTACGGGAAATCATAGAGAAGGCATCTCTAGGGTTGGGTCTTAATACGACCTCGCTGCCCAGCGGGGCGGGCCACGACGCCCAGTCGATGGCGGAGATCACCGATGTAGGAATGATTTTCGTGCCCAGCGTTGACGGCATCAGCCACTCGCCCAAGGAGTACAGCGATCCCGAGGCCTGCGCCAACGGCGCAAACGTGCTGCTTAACAGTCTACTCGCCATAGACGGGGAGGGTGATTAACGGTCTACCTTGCGTAAGCCAAGGCCGGATTCATGTCATTCTGAATCCCGCGGATGCGGAGTGGCTTTAGGATGATCCTTCGATCCCGATAACGGGACAGGCGGCTCAGGATGAGCGGCCTTATCCCTGCTCAAGATGTACAGGTTTTATTTCCGCTCATGGTGAGCCTGTCGAACCATTATGACGAGCCTGTCCCGTCCCGTTATTCCCGGTATCCCGTCTGTACCGATAACGGTATCTGCGGGATAAATCGGGATTATCGGGATCGAACCATGATGGGAGCCTTTTGATGTGCTCAGGATGAGCGGGCTTTATTCCTAACCCGTCAGGGCCTGCTCTAGGTCCTCTATAAGGTCTTCGGCGTTCTCCAGCCCCACCGACAGACGCAGTAGGTCGTCGGGGGTACGGCTTTCGGGTCCTTCAATGGAGGCGCGGTGTTCAATGAGGCTCTCGTAGCTGCCCAGGCTGGTGGCCCGAGTAAAAAGCCTGGTCTTGGCGGCCACTCTAAAAGCTTCTTCCTTCCCTCCCCGAACTCGGCAGGATAGCATGCCACCGAACAGATTCATCTGATTGCGGGCAGTCTCATGACCTGGATGGCTGACGAGGCCCGGATAGAACACCTCTGCAACTCCGGGGTGTCCGTCAAGGAACTCTGCGACCTTGACAGCGTTCTCCGAGTGGGCCCGCATGCGGTAGGGCAGGGTCCGTATGCTGCGGAGGGTCAGCCAGCAGTCGAAGGGGGACGGTACGGCGCCGCCACTCTGCTGTATCTGCCGGATTTTCCCAAACAGGTCGTCCTCGCGAGCGCTAACCACCACCCCACCGGTCACGTCGCCGTGGCCCCCCAGATACTTGGTGCTGGAGTGCACCACAAGGTCGGCGCCAAGAGTCAGCGGCCTCTGCAGCACGGGGGTGGCCCAGGTGTTGTCACATATGCACCGAGCGCCCGACTGATGGGCTATATCCACCACCGCTGAGATGTCGGTAATTTTAAGTAGAGGATTGGAGGGGGTCTCCACGAATATAAGCTTGGTCGAGTCGCTTATGGCTTGGCGCACCTCCTCCAGGTCCGTCATGTCTACAAAGGTGGTCTTTAGATTCCACCGGGCCATGATCTCCCTTAGCAGACGTGTCGTGCCGTGGTAGATGTCCCTGGGCGCAATGACGTGGTCTCCCGGAGACAGGGCTTGAAAGACGCTCATAATGGCCGCCATCCCCGAAGAAAATGCCGCGGCAGCTTCTCCGCCCTCAAGTTCTCTGACGCAATCCTCCAGGAGGGTCCGGGTGGGGTTGCCTGATCGGCCGTAGATGTATCCCTGGGGGTACGTTCCGTCGGCGGCGCGCTGAAAGGTGGTGGACATGTGTATGGGAGGAGTGACAGCGCCGGTGGCGGTGTCAACGGCGCGTCCACTGTGTACGGCCAGGGTCTCGATTCTCATTTCGCCCTCCATGCCAAGACTGAGGTTGTAATTCTAACCCAAGGGCGAGGTGGCTCCAAACCGAGGGGATGGAGTAACGTGCTTTCGCGGAGGTGTTTTCACCCTGCATCCCGAATGCTATGATTGATTTCGCAGTGTAGCAAGGCATAAAAAGATTAGAAAGCAGGGTGGCATGAGCACCATTGATTCAACACCAGAGTTTGTCGGCCAGGTCTATGACAGGATGGACCGCCAACTCAAAGTAGTGCGCCAGCGATTGGGCAAGCCCCTGACCCTGGCAGACAAGATACTCCTCTCCCATCTGGATGATCCAGTCAGTGGGGAGCTGGTCTCCGGCGAAAGCTACCTTCAGCTTCGACCCGACCGGGTGGCCCACCAGGACGTCACCGGGCAGATGGCGATATTACAGTTCATGCAGTCGGGTCGTACGCGAGTAGCGGTACCAACCACCATCCACTGTGACCACCTGATCCAGGCGCGGGTGGGCAGCAAGTCTGACACTGCTGATGCCCTACTGGAGAACAGCGAGGTGTACCAGTTCCTCCAGTCGGCTTCAGCCAAATACGGCATGGGATTTTGGAAGCCCGGGGCGGGCATCATCCACCAGGTAGTGCTGGAGAACTACGCCTTCCCCGGTGGGCTGATGATAGGCACCGACTCGCACACCCCCAACGCCAGCGGTCTTGGAATGCTGGCCATCGGCGTGGGCGGCGCCGATGGGTCCGACGTCATGGCGGGGATGCCCTGGGAGGTGAAGTACCCGCAGCGCATCGGCGTGCATCTCACGGGAAAGCTAAAGGGCTGGACGGCTCCCAAGGATGTGATCCTCTACCTTGCGGGAGTGCTCACCGTTTCCGGGGGCACCAACAGCATCATCGAGTACTTCGGGCCGGGTGCCCGGACTATAAGCTGCACCGGCAAAGCCACCATTACCAACATGGGCGCGGAGCTAGGGGCTACCGGCTCCATCTTCCCATACGACGAGCACATGGCCCGCTATCTGGAGGCAACCGGCCGGGGAGCCTTGGTGGGGCAGGCCGAGAAGAACAAACACCTGCTGGAAGCCGACCCAGAGGTGGAGAAGGACCCCAGATCTTACTATCATCGCGTCGTGGAGATAGACCTCTCCACGCTGGAGCCCCACGTGGTGGGTCCGCACACACCGGACCTGGCCCGCCCAATTTCCGAGCTGGCGGCGGAGGTCGTGGAGAAGGAGTACATAGACGAAATCTCCGTGGCCCTCATCGGAAGCTGCACCAACTCGTCCTATGAAGATATGAGCCGCGCCGCCGACGTCGCAGACCAGGCCCAAGCCCACGGTGCTAAGGCCGCTGTGAAGCTTCTGGTCACTCCAGGGTCGGAGCAGGTGCGGGCTACCATCGAGCGGGACGGCCAGATAAAATCGCTAGAAAATATCAACGCCACAGTATTGGCTAACGCCTGCGGCCCCTGTATCGGCCAGTGGCGCCGGTCGGAGCTGAAACAGCGGGAGGCCAATACCATCGTCACCTCATACAACCGCAACTTCCCACGGCGTAACGACGGCCATCCGGAGACGATGAACTTCATCGCCAGTCCGGAGCTGGTTATCGCTCTTAGCTTGGCCGGTCGCCTCTCCTTCAACCCCACCACCGATACTCTTACCGCCGCCGACGGCTCCACCTATAAGCTGGAGCCTCCAAAGACCGCGCCAGAGGTCCCCACCCTCGGCTTCGATAAGGGCGCCGAGGTATACGTGGCCCCCCCCGACGACGGCAGCGACATTGAAATCATCATCAAGGCCGACAGTGAACGGCTGCAGCTCCTAGAGCCCTTCGACCCGTGGGATGGCAAGGACTTTATAGAGCTCCCCATCCTGCTCAAGGCCAAGGGCAAGTGCACCACGGACCACATATCGCCGGCTGGGCCATGGCTTCGCTTCCGAGGACACCTGGACAACCTCAGCGATAACATGTTCCTGGGAGCCACCAACGCCTACACCGGCGAGGCGGGGCAGGGCTTGAACCAGATGACGGGCGAGGCAGGTCAGGAGTTCCCCAGGATAGCCCGTGACTATAAGGCCAGGGGACTCCGCTGGGTGGCCGTGGGGGACGACAACTACGGCGAGGGTAGCAGCCGGGAGCACGCCGCCCTTTCGCCCCGGCACCTGGGCGCGGCGGCCATAATCGTGCGGAGTTTTGCCAGGATCCACGAGTCCAACCTGAAAAAGCAGGGGCTATTGGCCCTGACCTTTGAGGACCCCGGGGACTACGATAGGGTCCAGGAGACGGACCGGATAAGCTTGACGGACTTAAAGAGCCTGGCTGCCGGGAAGCCCGTCGTCTGCACCCTGCACCACGCCGACGGCACCCAGGAGACCCTGAGCCTGCGTCACAGCTTCAACGAGGCGCACCTAGAGTGGTTCAAGGCTGGCTCAGCCCTGAACCTGGTGCGGCGGGGGGCGTAGGGCTAGTCATTACCGTTTCTTTGGCCCTTCCACAAACACAACCCCTGGCTGGTCGGCGCATGGGCTCTTAACTTCCTCTGCACTAGCAAAGATGCTTATGCGTAGCCTAGGCACCTTTGCGGAGGGCATTAAACTCCTCTACAGACATTTCTGCTTTTCTAATGAGGCTTCGAAGAGTTTCCCCGTCGCACCTGTCGATGATCTGGCACGGAGAGGTTAGCGAGTGTTCCCCGCTTGGTCAAAATAACATGACTTGACCTCTGTCGAGTTACCTGCCAACCATCTCGCCCAAAAACCGCAATAACCTCCCTTCCAGAGAGGGAAGGGAGTCTCGCCATTACACTGTTATGGCAGAGGGGAGGTTCACTTGGGCTGTCTCAACTGTTAGAGGAAGCCCGTCCTCGCTTCTTGCCTTTAATATCTCTCCTATCTCCTCACTGACCAACTCCGGGGTTTCCGCAGGAATGGGGGTATTCTTCTCCCGCAGCACATCTAAAACCAGCAGGATTGCCTCTACAATATTCGCTAGGGCATCCTCTCGGGTATCACCCTGGCTGGAGCAGCCGGGCAGAGCAGGACAGTGTACGGAGTAACCTCCGTCCTCTTCTGGTTCTAAGATCACCGTGAATTGTCGTTGAGGCATCGTTGAGCCCGTCCAAGGATAATTGTCTTCTCGGGATTATAGCATCCTTCGTTTACAGGGACTCCAGACATAAGTTGGTCTTCCTGATTCAATAAATCAGCTAACGAAATCATCGCAAAGCTCGGCGCGTTCAAAAATAGCCGCCTACTCTTCCTTTGGCCTTTTCACAAACACAACCCCTGGCTGCCCGGCGTACCTGTCCCGCAGCTTCTCGAACACCTTCAGCTTCTCCGGCTGAAAGTCGACCCGTTTATCGTTGTCGTCAAGGTAGGGGTTGGGGAAATAGGCTCGTAAGAGGGTCTCTTCGGCCTCGTCGGCAAAGCGCACGTAGTACAGGACCGGCGCACCGTGGTCCTCGGCCTCCACGAACTGGGCACACTTGACCTGGGCCACGTTCATATGCAAGTGCCAACTCTCGGACTCAACCATACTCCACTCGCCGTGGAACTCGGGCTCCGTCTCGCCATCGCAGTACATCTCGCTGACACACGCGCCACCTCCAACGACAAAAAGCATCCTCTTTATCCGAGCCAGGTCCCTAATGAGGTCTTTCATCACCATATGACGCCTCCCTGCTGGTGGAAAAAGATGACGGACATACTAAAGTTCCGGGTCTATAGTCTGGCTCGCCAGGAGCTAGGCAAGGACGGACCTCAATTTACAGCTTACCCGACAGCTTCAGTGAGTACAAGGAGACCGGAAATGGCCTTGGCCCTGGAGGAACAAAAAGAGGATTAGGGTGGGTTTAACTCATACAGGAGCTAAGTGGGAGTAGAGAGCAACCTTGGAACTGTGATTAGAGAGGGAAGCCGTCGGGTACCTTAATCCGGGTAGAGAATGAGTTCAGCCTTTAGGACACGCCTAGAAGCCTTGTGGGGTCCTCTTCACTAGAGATTTCTTTGCGGCTCAAAGCGCCAATCTCAGCAAGCTTGAACACCACAACCTTTCGGGTTCGACCAAGGAGGTCTACTCCCCGCCACCACTCGTGTCCCAGGCATACCATCTGACCTATATAGCGAACCCATCCATATCCAATCTCTTCAAAGAGGTGTAGGTCTTTCATTCTTCTGACGTGACTTACGACGGATAGGTTGCCTCGGGAAAGTGTCATGTCTCCTGTTTCGCCTTCGCCGATATAGTGATAGACCGGCCCCGCCTTCCCTGGGCTGATACACTCAAAACCCCTTTCCTGGGTATTGCTGAAAAGAAAAATGATAGAGTGCTGGGGCGGCGTGCTGATTCCTCCCTGATGTTGTCCACCAAAGTAGTTGTGGAGGTCCCATCGGAAGTATTTATGACCAGGAACAAAGGTCCTACGACCCATCTGCGTCTCCTACCCACTGCTCCAAGAGTAGCTCAGCAGATTTGGTGAATTGCGACTCAAAGCAGCCCACGGAGTCCCGGAACGCATAAGGTCTTGCTTCCTCAACGCAGGAGGCCACACTTCACTTATTCTGTCCCCTTTAGCTTACGGAAGCTTAGTTGGGGGTGACATCCAACAATTGGCACAGCTAGAGCGGGACAAATGTCCCAGGAAATTCATCCTCTTGTCTACAACAGCCGGGCTACTCAAGCAGCAGTTCGGATATACTTACTATCGTACGTATGAGGCGATGTAGAACGTCAACCGAGGCCTCACGCAGGTCGTCCAGTGTTATATCAAGTCTAAAGATTGGAAATAGAATCAGGTGCTGGAGGGGCGCTTACTCAGAAAGCGAGACTCTAAAGTGTTAGCTGGATCCATGACCAGCGGGCAATGATGCTACCTACTTAGCACTTCTTCCAGCCACCTCAAGCCTCTCTGAAACCGAGGCTCTCCGCAGACCTGGCAATCATCCGCATCCAGGGACCTGCCCATCTTTTTACTATTTATTAGGCCACCCAGGTCTGAATGTCCGTGGTGCCGCTGCATTGTCTGTATGGCCATCCAGACCTCAGCCTTATCTTCGCCATCAAGGTCCGTGCGAGACCTAAGGGGGACCTGTTTTGGCGCTTCTTCGGCCGGTGAAGCTGACTTCCGCCCAATTCTTAGCGCCAGCCCCAAAGCGCCTGACAAAAGTAGAACGCCCGCGGCAACTATGACAGTACCCAAAGGCACGCTATCGTTGGCTGTGAGCACGATACCAAATGCCGCTCCAAGGGCACCAAGTCCGGTGAGGAGTAGGGCCATCTTTCCCATGTCTTGATTCTAGCAATAATTTTGGAAAAAGTTCAACATTATGTCAAAGCAATTTCAACGTGATTGGAGGGAATGGTGGCAACGAAGGGATTTGAACCCATGACCTAGCGCTTATGAAGCGCCCGCTCTAACCGCTGAGCTACGTTGCCACCCAGGGGCGCGCCGACCAGCCGTCAGCGCCACTCCATTAGCTAATATAGCCACGGCTCCCAAAGGTGTCAATGAACTGGGGACCTTCGTCTACGAGTCTAGCTTCTAGGGGACAGTTTCCCCAGCACCCGGCCCCAAGAAAAGGCCCAGAAGTAGTTATTCAGCATCTTTTTGACCATGGCTTGACCGCCGGTCAACATCGGTTGGCCGTGGCCCGGCAAGGCCACCTCAAAGTCCAGCCGAGAGATCCGCTCGATGGAGCGCCGGTAGTCCTTGAAATTGGTGCCCGGAAAAGGAATAGGCCGGCGAAACACCTTGCCGTTGCTGAGAAGGCTATCGCCGGTGAAGAGTACGCCGCGCTTCCTGAGATACAGCACAACGCTTCCTGGAGTATGGCCCGGGGTATGCAGCACTTCTAGGCCGTCCATGATTGGCAGCACCTGGCCGTCATGAAGCACCTCGTCGAAGTAGAGCTTCTGAAGGAAAGGAACGTCCCATTCCCTGGCCATGGGCTGGCTAGGATAATGAATCCAGGAGCGGCCCCCGGATTCCGACTTTACATCACCGGAGTGGACTAGGACTTTGATGTTGGTAGAGCGCTGTAATGGACGCAAGCCGGATGTGTGGTCGGGGTGGCCGTGGGTAAGGATGATGGTGTCCAGCTCAGCAGGGTCCCTGCCCATGCTACGGATGTAGTCCAGAAGCTTGTGCGACCTGGGATGCAGGCCCGCATCAACCAGGGCCAGCTTGTCGCCGTCCTCCAGCAGAAAGACGTTGCTCCACAGAAACCCCTTTAGCTGGTGGATGCCGGGCAGGACTTCCACTCAGTCCTCCAGAACGATATCTCCGCTTTTGCCGCCTCGCTTGCTCACCAGCCGTACCGACTGAATGCAAATGCCCCGGTCCAGAGACTTGCACATGTCGTAGATGGTGAGGGCGGCCACCGACACCGCGGTCAAGGCTTCCATCTCAACGCCGGTCTTGGCCTCAGTTCTGACCCTGGCGGTGATCTCAACGCCGTTCTGGGTCGGGTCTGGTTCCAGGTCCACCGTTACCTGACTCAGCGGAAGGGGATGGCAAAGGGGTATTAGCTGAGGCGTCTGCTTGGCGCCCATTATGCCCGCCAGGCGGGCGGTGGCTAACACGTCGCCCTTCTCCACCTTGCCGCCCGTGATGAGGGCCAGGGTCTCAGGCATCATCACCACAAATCCACGGGCCACCGCCTCTCGTTGAGTTACCGCCTTTGCGCCCACATCCACCATCTGAGCATGGCCCTTCTGGTCAAGGTGAGTCAAGCCGGGAGAGCTCGGCAGCACCCCCGCTTCCCTACCGGCAATGGCGTTGGCCTCCTCGTTTTCAGGGTGGCCGGCATGACCACGAACCCACTGCCACCGTACATCTCTTCCGGCAGTCAATGCGTCCAGCCGGGCCCACAGGTCCTGGTTGGCCTTGCGTTTCCAGTCGCGGGTCATGGTGTTGACCAGATACTGGCTGTCGCTGTGCACCGTAACCGATGCGTCTTTGGGCACGACATCCAGACCCCTAATGGCAGCCAGTAGCTCCATGCGGTTGTTGGTGGAATTATCCTCTTGGCCTGATACGACCCGCCGTTGGTCTCCCTCCACAATGATGGCCGCCCAGCCGCCACGGCCCGGGTTTCCCTGGCAGGAACCGTCGGTGTATATATTTATCATAGATGGACCCTTGAGCTACTTATCGCGGTGCCTATTCTACCCACCAATCTGGTACATCTCTATCTTCCGAGGCGAGGGCCCGGTCATGGCTGACCGCTCCTCGGAGTAGCGGTCTACCCTGCGGCCCCAAAGATTGGCGATGATGTCCCGAAGCTCCTCATCGGTGGCCCCGCTTCTCATGGGGCCCAGGAGGTCACGGCCGGTACTAGCGAAGAGACAGGTATAGACCTTTCCCTCGGTGGACAGGCGGGCCCGGGTGCAGTCTCCGCAGAAGGGCTTGGATACAGAGGCTATTATTCCGATCTCGCCACCGCCATCCAGGTAACGATAGCGCTGCGCCACCTCTCCCCGGTAGTTCCTGTCCACGGGCTCAATGGGCATCTCTGCGTTGATGCGGTCGGCTATCTCCGAGACGGTGACCACCTGGTCCAAGTTCCATCCATTGAGGGTTCCCACATCCATGTATTCTATGAACCGCACGATGTGACCGGTGCCCTTGAAGTAGCGCGCCAAGTCTACCATGGTGTGGTCGTTCACGCTTCGCTGGACCACGGCGTTGATCTTAATGGGGTGCAGTCCCACCTCGTTGGCTTTTTTGATCCCTTCCAGCACCCGCTGCACGCTGTAGCCCAAGCCGTTCATGACTTTGAAAACTTCGTCGTCCAGGCTGTCGAGACTTACGGTAATGCGTTCTAGGCCCGCGTCCTTGAGGGCCAGGGCCTTCTGAGCCAGGAGGTAGCCATTGGTGGTTAAGGCAAGGTTCTTTATGCCGTCGATTCCTGCTAGTATGGCTACCAGCTTCTCCAGCCCCTGGCGCACCAGGGGCTCACCCCCCGTGAGCCTCACCTTGGTAACCCCCAGGCCAACAAATATGCGAACAAGGCGAGCTATCTCTTCAAAGGTGAGTATCTCCGACCTTGCGAGGAACTGGTACCGTTCACCGTATATCTCGGCAGGCATACAGTAGGGACAGCGAAAGTTGCACCGGTCCGTCACCGATACCCGTAGGTCCCGCATGGACCTGCCGAATTTATCTTTCAGGTCTATCATGGTTGGGAGTTGCTAGTTAACAGCTCCAGGATTCTGTGGCTAGAGACCGGTGGCGTCTTCCTTTAGAATGGCCTCTGCCGCCCTGGCCGCCTGCCCTCTATGGCTTATGAGGTTCTTCTCCGTAGTGGGGAGTTGGGCTGTAGTGCAGCATCTATCGGGAAGATGAAAGATGGGATCATAACCAAAACCATTGAAGCCTTCAGGCTTATATTGTATAACACCCTCAACTATCCCTTCCACCGTCCTCACCTCGCCGGAAGGCCAGGCGAGGGCGATGACGCACCTGAATCGGGCTGTACGTTTCTCCCAGGGAACATCCTTGAGCTCTTGAAGCAGAAGATCCAGCCGTTCTTCATCGGAGAGTTCAGGAGAGCCATATCGGGCCGACAACACCCCGGGTCTCCCACCAAGTGCGTCCACCTCCAAGCCCGAGTCATCGGCTAAGGTTAGCAGACCGCTCAAAGAGACGTAGGCTTTGGCTTTGATGACGGCGTTCTCCTCGAAGGTGCTTCCGGTCTCTTCGACGGTCTCGGAGATGCCGGCCTCCTCCAGGGAGATGAGCTTGAAGGGCAATTCCCCCAGGAGTTGGGCTAACTCCCGTGCCTTGCTCGGGTTTCTGGTAGCCAGCAGCAGCTTTTGCACAGGACTCGTTAGTGCCTCCACCAAGCTAAAATCCCTCCGGCCTTGCCTATAAAAATACGGAAAACATCTAAATGCCCCATGTAGGCACGTATTCGCCATACTGGTGTCGGAAGACCCCCATGATCTCTCCCAGGGTGGCGTAGGCTTTCACCGCATCGAGGATGGGGGGCATCAGGTTTTCCGATCCCCGGGCGGCTTTTTCCAGGGCCTGTAGTGTAACTTTAACCTCACGGTCATCACGACGGCGGCGAACCTCTTTCAGCCGCCGGACCTGACGGCTCTCTCCTTCCATGTCTACCTTGAGTAGGGGGATATTAGCCTGGTCATCGGTTATGTAGGCGTTGATCCCCACGGTAATCTGCTCACGGCGGTCAAGCTCCCTCTGGTAGCTATAGGCCGCATCAGCAATCTCCCTTTGGAGGAAGCCGGACTCAATAGCCCTGATGACGCCGCCGAGGTCCTCGATACGTCGGAAATAGTCGTAGGCGCCGGACTCCAACTGCCTGGTGAGGGTTTCCAGATAGTAGCTGCCGCCCAGGGGGTCCACAGTGTCCGCTACACCTGACTCCTCAGCGATGACCTGCTGGGTCCTGAGGGCTAGGAGGACCGCCTTCTCCGAGGGTAGGGCCCAGGCCTCGTCCATGGAGTTGGTATGGAGGGACTGGCAGCCACCCAACACGGCGGCCATGGCCTGGAGGGAAACCCGAACGATATTGTTTTCCGGCTGCTGGGCCGTGAGGGCGTAGCCCGCTGTCTGAGCGTGAAATCGCATCCACCAGGACTTGGGGTTTCTGGCCCCAAAGCGCTCTCTCATCTCCTGGGCCCACACCTTGCGGGCGGCCCTAAACTTGGCAATCTCCTCAAAGAAGTTGTTGTGAACATTGAAGAAGAAGCTGAGGCGAGGGGCAAAGTCATCGATGTCCAACTCCCGCTCCAGACACCACCGTACGTACTCAAAGCCATCAGCCAGGGTAAAGGCCATCTCTTGCACCGCGGTAGAGCCGGCCTCCCTGATATGGTAGCCGCTTATGCTGATTGGATTCCACCGGGGCATGTGCTGGGTGGCGAACTCGATGGTATCCGTCACCAAACGCATGGATGGCTCCGGTGGGAAGATATACTCGTTCTGAGCGCTGTACTCCTTTAGAATGTCGTTCTGGATGGTGCCTCCCAGGGACCCGGGAGCTACACCCTGCTTCTCCGCCGCCACGATATACATGGCCCAGATAATGGCAGCGGGACCGTTGATGGTCATGGAGGTAGTTATCTTATCCAGGGGAATGCCGTCAAAGAGGGCCTCCATATCCGCCAGGGAGGAGACGGCCACGCCACACTTACCAAACTCGCCGGCGGCGGGGGGGTCGTCGGTGTCGTAGCCGTAGAGGGTAGGCATGTCGAAGGCCACACTGAGGCCCGTTTGGCCGCTGTCCAGGAGGTACTTAAACCGGGTGTTGGTCTCCTCGGCGGTGCCGAAGCCGGCAAACATGCGCATGGTCCACAAGCGGCCCCGGTAGCCGGTGGGATGGATCCCTCGGAGGTAGGGGTACTCGCCCGGAAACCCGATGTCCTTCAGGTAGTCGGTGTCTTTGAGGTGGTCCGGGGTATAGACTCGTTCCACAGGGATGTTGGAGAGGGTCTTAAAAGACTTCTTGCGCTCTGAGGGTGATGTCTTTACATCAGCCTGCTGAGCACCTTTTGACTTGGGTCTTCGCTTTTCTTTGGGGGACGCCAAAACCGCCGACCTCCAGAACCAGCCTTAAAGGGAGTCTATCAGTGCGGTCTAAGGGCCGTCAATTTGACGCTTCTCTTGAGGCGAAGAGGTCAGGCTGGTTCCTGATCTCGTGCCATTGATCGGCTGGGCTCCCGCGGCACTATTTCCCTGACCTTGGGCTCCAGATAGGAGCGCTGAAGCAGGGTCCTGCGCTGGCATCCTGAGCACTCCAGACCTATATCCGCGCCCAGGCGGACCACCAGCCAGCGGTAGCTGCCGCAGGGGTGCACCTTTTTCAAACGCACCGTGTCGCCTAGCCTCAGCTTCAGGACCACCCTTTGCCCTCCTGCTCCAGGACCTGGTTGATGGCAACTTTCAGACTTTCGGCCTTGTTCCGGGCCCCCTGGGCGAAATCCATCCCATCGGATCCGTAGAGGACTCCCCGGGACGAATTGATGATTGCCCCCCTACCTTCCGCGTCCATACCAAATAGGACGGCCAGCCTCAGGTCCCCTGACTGGGCTCCTACACCTGGAATAAGGAAGGGCATCCTGGGGCAAAGCTCACGAAGGATTTTCAGCTCTTTGGGGTAAGTAGCTCCAACCACCAGCCCTAAATTATCTTTCTGGTTCCAGCTTTGGTACACCTGGGCCATCTGCTGGTATAGGGGCCTTCCATCCCGGTCCTCCAGGTCCTGAAAGTCTCTGGCGCCCGGATTGGAGGAGCGACACCACACGAATACGCCACGGTCTCCATAAGACAGGAAAGGCTCAACAGAGTCCCCACCGCCGTAGGCGTTAACAGTGGCCGCGTCGAAGCCCCAACGGTCAAAAAGGGCCGTAGCGTAAGCGGCACTGACAGAATCGATGTCACCGCGCTTGGCGTCGCCGATTATCA
>JAPULR010000041.1 GCA_027294635.1 Chloroflexota bacterium
GTATTGCAGCTTTTCCAACATAAGATTTGAGCCTAAGCCGGTCCAGAAGCCCCATCCGCCGATATGGATTGGCGGCGAAAGTCCACCCGCGCTAAGGCGCGCTGCCGCCCTGGGCGATGCCTGGCACCCCATAGGCTCAAACCCCAGGTACCCTCTGGTGACCGCCGATCAGCTAAAGAAGTCCGTTGGCCGGCTGGCACAGTACGCTGAGAAGGCAGGGCGAAACCCATCCGAGATAGAGGTGGCCTACAGGGTGCCCCAGTACCGGCTCACCGACGAAGGCCATACTCAGCCCTTCGTTGGCGGCGCTGATGAAGTAGCAGGAGACATCCGGGCCTTTGCCGCGGTTGGGGCCAAGCACCTGGTCTTTGACTTCCGCAGCGACGACGTTAAAAAGTCCGTCGAGCTAATCGAGCAGTTTGCTTCCCAGATCATGCCTAAGGTAGAAGACCTTTCATGATAGAGCTACAGCCCTTCGGCACGGAGGATTTCGACCGCCTGATCGGCTGGATTGAATCCCCCGAGGACCTGCTCCAGTGGGCCGGTCCTGCCTACACTCACCCTTTGGACAGGGAGCAGCTTGAAGCGAACTTCCAGCAGTCCCTGGGAGAGAATCCATCTCGGCTAATCTTTAGGGCGGTGGACTCCAGCAATAGTTCGGTAGTCGGACACGTCGAACTGGGAAATATCGACCGCCGCAACCGGTCGGTGCGTATCTCCCGGGTGCTTGTGGGAGATACTTCGTACCGTGGCAAGGGCATAGGAACCGAAATCGTAGAGAAGGCTTTGAAGGTAGTATTTGAAGACCTGGGAATGCACCGTGTTGAACTGGTGGTATTCGACTTCAATTCTCCGGCCATAAGGCTGTACACAAAGCTGGGTTTTGTAGAGGAGGGACGGCTACGAGAGTCGCGGGCGATGGGCGACGAGTTCTGGAGCCTTTACCAGATGAGCATCCTTGAAGACGAATGGAGGGCCTTAAAGGAATAAGTCCTGCCCCAGTATCTGCGCTCTAATCTCCTCCCAGTAGTGCCGTAAGCTCCCTAACGTCGCCCAGCTTATCAAGACGGCCCACAGCCTCCACCGCCTCTTTAGCCCTAGCCTCTCCAAGGGCCTCAGCCGTTAGGAAGAGGAACTTGTCCACTAGCTCTTCCTGCGACCTCCTCCTCGCAAAGTCTCCTCTAACAAAGGTGGTGCTCTCAGAAAGGGTACGGCCATCCTTCATACTTATGGTGACCCTGGCGCACGGGTAGTCCGACCGCTGCATGCTCATCTCGGGGTCCGTGTCCACCGTAACCCGCTGGGCCAGGTCTCGGATAACGTTGCTATCCACCGCCTCGGGATAGAAGGCGGTAATGTCGGTCCTGCCCTTGACAAGAAGAGCGGCCACGGCATAGGGAACGTGGAACTTGGCCGACAGCGTGTTCGCAGGGTAGTCCTGGGCCATCCTGGCAGCAAAGGGAACGGTGGTCACGTTGACCCGATCCACGTCCTCATGGCTGAAATTTTCCCGGCCAACCAGGGCTCCTACAGCGTCCAGGGCGGGATGGTTGTAGAGGCAACAGGCGTGGAACTTGAAGTAGTTCTGCTCGATGCGAAAGCCATCGCTCCCCAATCCCGCCACCGCCGCCTCCGGATCGAAGCTGTCCCCAAGGATGGTGGTGTAAACGTCGGTGGGGGCGTCTTTAAGGCCGGTGTAGCCACACTGCTGCAACTGGACCGCCAGTATTCCCTGCATCCCCGAGCGGCCCGGATAAACGTTGCGGATGGTGGCCCCTTCAAAGCATGGGGTCCAGGCGTTGGCGGGACTCATAGAAGCGGCCAGGTTTATCACCTGCCGCATCCTCGGTGGGTCAAAGTCCATCAGCCTGGCCACGGCCACCGCGGTGCCGATGGTCCCCCAGGTGCCGTGAGAATGGACGTTGGGTCGTGCCACCGTGGCCCCACCGATGCGAGAGGAAACTTCGTAGCCCGCCACAAGGCTCTCCATCAGCTTTCGGCCTCCCAGGCCCATCTCCTCAGCTACCGCCAGGGAGCCAGGCAAAACGTGGATGGCCGGATGACCGCCTCCTAAACGGGTGCCTTCGTCCATCTCCAGGCAGACTCCAGCGGTGGCGTTGGCCAGGGCGGCCATCATGGGCTGTGCCAGTAGAGGATGTCCCAAGAGGGTGGCGCACCCCGTTCCCGAAGCCTTAGCAGCAAAGCGGGCCAGGTTGGCGTTCTCAGGAAGGCGGCTGCCTCCCAGTATGGCTCCAATGGTGTCCATGACCACGTTACGGGTGGCGGTCCGGGCCGGTTCGCTCAGCTTTTCGTAGGTTATACCTGATGCAAAGTCAGATATACGGTCCAAGTAGTCTGCCATGTCCTACCTCCTGGGCAGTGGCGCCTTCCCGTGCTCGTGGTTCGACAGGCTCACCATGAGCGGAAATAAAACCGCTCACCATGAGCGGAAATACATCCCGCTCACCCTGAGCTTGTCGAAGGGAGAGCAGGTTTAAATAGTCATGGTTCGACAGGCTCACCATGAGCGGGGAAAAGCCCGTGCATCC